>NZ_JBHYIQ010000009.1:64782-138208 GCF_042739895.1 Amycolatopsis sp. NPDC059021 | reverse complement strand
GGGGGCGCGGGGGGGGGCCCGGGGGGGGTTTGTTTGCGCGGGGGGGGGGCGCCGCGGCGGGCGCGGCCGCTCGGCGGGGGGGGGGGGGGGCCCCCCCCCCCGACACTCGCGCTCGTCCAGGCACTGGGCGACGCCGGGATCGACGCCCCGCTGTGGGTGCTGACCCGTGGCGCCGTCACCACCAGCCCCGGTGAACTGCTCACCAGCCCGGTGCAGGCGCAGGCCTGGGGCCTCGGCCGGGTCGCGGGTCTCGAGCACCCGGACCGCTGGGGCGGCCTGATCGACCTGCCGCAGACCTGGGACGAACGCACCGGGACCCGCCTGTGCGCGGTGCTCGCGGGCCTCGGCGAGGACGAGCTCGCCATCCGGGGCGCCGGGATCCTGGCCCGCCGCCTGGTGCGCGCGGGCGCGCACCGTTCGGGCCCCGGCCGGTGGGTGCCGCGGGGCACGGTCCTGCTCACCGGGGGTACCGGGTCGACCGGCGGTCACGTCGGGCGCTGGCTCGCGGGTCGCGGCGCGGAGCGCGTCGTGCTGGCGAGCCGGTCCGGAGCCGCCGCGCCGGGGGTGCCGGTGCTGGCCGCCGAACTGGCGGCCGGCGGCACCCGCGTCGACGTCCTTCCCTGCGACACCGCCGAACGCACCCAGGTCGCGGGCCTGCTGGACCGGATCGCCGCGACCGGCCCCGCGCTGACCTCCGTGCTGCACTCGGCGAACACCGTCTACGTGACCCCGTTGGACGACACCGACGAGGAGGGCCTGCGGCTTTCCCTCGGTGCCAAAGCGGCGGGCGCGGTGTGGCTCGACGAGCTGACCGCGGATCTCGACCTCGACGCGTTCGTGGTGTTCTCTTCGATCGCCGCCACCTGGGGCAGCAACGACCACGGCGCCTACGCCGCGGGCAACGCCTTCCTCGACGCGCTCGCCGCCGACCGGCGGGCCAGGGGCAAGCGCGCGACGTCGATCGCCTGGGGTGTCTGGGACACCCGGGACTGGGCCGCCGTCGACGCCGCCGCGGACCAGGCCAAACCGGGCGGCGTCACGCCGGCCAAGCTGGTGCGCCAGGGCATGAACTTCCTCGCCCCGGACCGGGCGCTGACCGCGCTGGGCCAGGCGCTGGACGACGACGAGACGTTCTTGGCGGTGGCGGACGTCGATTGGGCCCGGTTCGCGCCCGTGTTCACCGCCGCCAGGGACCGGCCGTTGCTGGAGCTGATCCCCGAGGCGCGGGAGCCGGACACCGCCGCGCCCGTCCCGGCCGTGGACGCGGGGGAGACCGGTGAGCTGGCGGCGAAACTGGCCGGGCTCGACGCGGGCGAGCGGGTGCGCGTGGTCGTGGATCTGGTGCGCGGGCACGCCGCGGCGGTGCTCGGGCACGGTTCGGTGGACGACGTGTCCGCCGGGCGGGCGTTTCGTGAACTCGGGTTCGATTCGCTGACCGCGGTCGAGCTCCGGAATCGGCTGAACACGGCTACGGGGCTGAAGCTTCCGTCCACTGTGGTCTTCGACTATCCGAGTCCGGTGGTGCTGGCCGAGGAGATCATCGGCCGCTTGTTCGGCGTCTCCGACGCGGTCCCGGCGACCCCCGTCACCGCCGCGAATGCGACCGAGCCGATCGCGATCGTCGGTATGGGGTGCCGGTATGCGGGCGGGATCGACGATCCGGAGGCGTTGTGGGAGTTGCTGGCTTCGGGTGGGGACGCGATCTCCGGGTTCCCGGCCGACCGTGGCTGGGACGTCGAGGGCTTGTTCGACCCGGATCCTGACAAGCCGGGGACGTCGTATGTGTCCCAGGGCGGATTTCTCCACCGGGTGGCGGATTTCGACGCCGGGTTCTTCGGGATTTCTCCGCGTGAGGCGCTGGCGATGGATCCGCAGCAGCGGCTGTTGCTGGAGGTGTCCTGGGAAACCCTGGAGCACGCCGGGATCGACCCGGGTTCGCTGCGGGGCTCGCCGACCGGGGTGTTCGCCGGCGCGGCGCCGTCCGGCTACGGCGCGGGCATGGCGGAGGAGAACGGCGTCGAGGGTTACCTGATCACCGGGAACACTGGCAGTGTCCTTTCCGGACGGATCTCCTACACCCTCGGACTGGAAGGCCCGGCGGTCACCGTGGACACCGCGTGTTCCTCGTCGCTGGTGGCACTGCACCTGGCCGCACAGGCGCTGCGGTCCGGTGAGTGCTCGCTGGCGCTGGCGGGCGGCGTGATGGTGATGGTGGACGCCACGGAGTTCGTGGGCTTCTCGCGTCAGCGCGCGCTGGCGGCGGACGGGCGGAGCAAGGCGTTCGCCGCGTCGGCGGACGGAATGGGGATGGCCGAGGGCGCGGGCATGATCCTGCTGGAACGGTTGTCCGACGCCCACCGCAACGGGCACCGGGTGCTGGCGGTGGTGCGGGGGAGCGCGACCAATCAGGACGGGGCGTCCAACGGGCTGACGGCGCCGAACGGACCTTCGCAGCAGCGGGTGATCCGCGCGGCGCTGGCGAACTCCGGTCTGTCCACTTCGGACGTCGACGTCGTCGAGGCGCACGGGACCGGAACGGCGCTGGGCGATCCCATCGAGGCGCAGGCCCTGCTGGCGACCTATGGGCGGAACCGGGCCGAGCCGTTGTGGCTGGGTTCGGTGAAGTCGAACATCGGGCACGCGCAGCAGGCGGCCGGGGTGGCCGGAGTGATCAAGATGGTGCTGGCGCTGAACAAGGGGACGCTGCCCGCGACATTGCATGTGGACGAGCCGTCTCCGCACGTCGACTGGTCTTCGGGCGCGGTGAAGCTGGCGCGGGAGCCCGTCGCCTGGCCTGCGGGCGAGCGCCCGCGCCGGGCAGGGGTGTCCGCGTTCGGGCTCAGCGGCACCAACGCGCACGTGATCATCGAGGAGGCCCCTGCCGGCGAGAACACCGCGGAGTCCGTCGAGCCCGAACGCGACCGGGTGCTGGACGGCTCGGTGTGGGCAGTGTCCGCCCGGTCCCCCGAGGGCTTGGCCGCGCAGGCGGCCCGCCTGCGGGAGTTCGTGCTGGCGCGCCCCGGACTGTCCACTGAGGACGTCGGGTTCTCGCTGGTGACGACGCGGACGGCGTTCGAGCACCGTGCGGTCGTCGTCGGCGCGGACCGCGAGGAACTGCTCGCCGGGCTGGACGTGCTCGCCACCGGGCGGCCGGCCGCGGGGGTCGTGACGGGTGCGGTCCCGGCCGCGGGCACCGGCCGGGTCGGGTTCGTGTTCGCCGGTCAGGGCAGTCAGCGGGCCGGGATGGGGCGCGAGTTGTACGCGTCGAGTCCGGTGTTCGCGGCGGCGTTCGACGAGGCGTGCGCGCTGATCGAGGGTGAGTTGGGCTACCCGGTCCGGGACGTGGTGCTCGGCGATGGCGCGGACGAGCGGGCAGATCAGACGTTGTACGCGCAGACCGGGTTGTTCGCGGTCGAGGTCGGCTTGGTCGCGATGCTGGCTGCCTGCGGTGTCCGGCCGGACGCGGTCGCCGGGCATTCGGTGGGTGAGATCGCCGCCGCCTACGTCGCCGGAGTGCTGTCGCTCGCCGACGCGGCACGGCTGGTGGCGAACCGGGCGCGGTTGATGCAGGCGCTGCCCGAAGGTGGCGCGATGGCTGCGATCGCGGCCACGGAAGCGGAAGTTCTCGCCGATGTCGGGGACACGCCGGGTGTGTCGCTGGCGGCGGTCAACGGTCCGTCCTCTGTGGTCGTGTCGGGCGACGTGGACGCGGTGGACGCGGTGGTGGAGCGGTGGCGGGAGCGAGGCCGCCGGGTGCGGCGGCTGCGGGTCAGCCACGCGTTCCACTCCCACCGGATGGACCCGGTTCTGGACGATCTCGCCGGCATCGCTTCGGAGCTGACGCTGAGCGCGCCGAAGACGACGTGGGTGGGCGCGCTCACCGGCGAGGTCGTGGAAGAACCGGAGGCGGGCTACTGGCCAGGACAGGCCCGGCGGCCGGTCCGGTTCGCCGACGCGGTGACGGCGCTGGCGGCCCAGGGCGTAACGGTGTTCGTCGAGATCGGCCCCGATGGCACCCTGTCGTCACTGGGTTCGGCGGCGCGGCCCGGCGGGGTGTTCGTCCCGGTCCTGCACGGTGACGTCCCGGCGCCGACGGCCGTGCAAACCGCGTTGTCCCGTGCCTGGGTGCACGGTGTCGACGTCGAATGGACATCTGTCCTCAAAGGACGGAAGGTGCCACTGCCGACACACGCCTTCCGGCGTCGGCGGTTCTGGCCCGAGACGTTCGGCCGCCCGGCGGACGACGGTCCCGAGTCCGGTTTCTGGGCCGCGGTGGAAAGCGGGGACGCGGCGGAGGTCCTGGCCATCGACGGAAAGCGCCCGTTCGACGAGGTGCTGCCCGCGCTGGCGTCGTGGCGCCGCCGCGAGCGTGACGACGCGGCGGTCGCGGACTGGCGTTACCGCGCCGCCTGGCTTCCGGTGGCCGAACCCGCCCCGGCGGCACTGACCGGCACCTGGCTGCTGGTCGGCGAATCCGCGGAGGTCCACCGCGCACTGACCGAGCACGGCGCGGACGTCGTCACCTTCGCCGACGCCGGACCCGACCGCGAGGCCATCGCCGAGAAACTCCCGGCCGGAGACTTCGCCGGGGTGGTTTCCGTGCTGGCACTGGACGAAACCCCGATCGACGGTTCCCCGGTCCTGACCAGGGGCCTGGCCGCCACCGTGGCATTGACCCAGGCACTGGGCGACGCCGGGAGCACGGCGCCCCTGTGGGTGCTGACCCGCGGTGCCGTCGGAACCGGCCCCGCCGACGCACCGGCCTGCCCGGTGCAGGCCCCGGTCTGGGGCTTCGGCCGGGTCGCCTGCCTGGAACATCCGGAGCGGTGGGGCGGTCTGGTCGATCTTCCGTCCACTGGGGACGAACGGACGGCCGCCCGGCTGGGCGCGGTGCTGGCGGGCATCGGCGAGGACCAGGTGGCGTTACGGGCCACCGGGGTGCTCGCGCGCCGTCTGGAACGCGCACCGCGGCCTCGCCCGGCCCGCGCCTGGACACCGTCCGGCAGCGTCCTGGTCACCGGTGGCACCGGGGGCATCGGCGGTCACTCCTGCCGATGGCTCGCCGAGCGTGGCACACCGCGTCTGGTCCTCACCAGCCGGTCCGGGCCCGGCGCCGCGGGCGTCGCGGAGCTGGCGGCGGGGCTGGCCGAGGCGGGCTCGGATGTGGACGTCCTCGCGTGTGACACCGCCGAACGCGCCCAGGTCGCCGGGCTGCTCGAGCGCGTCGCGGCCACCGGCCCGGCGTTGACCGGCGTCATCCACGCCGCGGGCATCGGGCAGGGCGTCGCGCTGGCGGAGATGGACCAGGCCGCGCTGGCCGAGTCGCTGGCGGGAAAGGCCGCGGGCGCGGTCTGGCTCGACGAGCTGACCGCCGGTCTCGACCTGGAGGCGTTCGTGGTGTTCTCGTCGATCTCGGCGACCTGGGGCAGCGCGCTGCAGCCCGGCTACGCCGCGGCGAACGCCTTCCTCGACGCCCTCACCGAGGACCGGCGGGCCCGCGGCAAGGCCGCGACCGCGCTGGCCTGGGGTGTCTGGCGGGACACCGGCATGGGCGCCGGCGAGGCGGGCGAGCAGCTGCGCAGGTTCGGCCTCGGCCTGATGGATCCCCGGCTCGGAATCCGCGCGCTGGCACAGGCGGTCGACGCCCGCGAGGGTGTGGTCGCGGTGGCCGACGTGGACTGGGCGACGTTCGCCCCCACGTTCACGCTCCGCCGCCCCAGTCCGCTGATCGGGTCACTGCCGGAGGCCGTCGCCGCGCTCGCCGCCGGACGGACCACGGAGGGCACGGGCGATCTGGCCGGGCGGCTGGCAGGCCGGCCCCGCGCCGAGCAGGACCGGATGCTGGTCGACCTGGTGCGCGGCGAGGCCGCGGCGGCGCTCGGCCATTCCGGGATCGACGCGGTCGCCGCGGACCGGGCGTTCGGCGAGCTGGGCTTCGATTCGCTCACCTCGGTCGAACTGCGCAACCGGCTCACCGCCGCCAGCGGGCTCACGCTGCCCGCGACGCTGGTCTTCGATCACCCCAGCGCCGAGCGGCTCGCCGCGTTCCTGCGTGCCGAGCTCCTTGACGACGGCGAGGCCGGGCCGGGGGCGATCTTCGCCGGACTCGACCGGCTGGAGGCCGGGCTGGCCGACGTCGCCGAGGCGGGTGTCCGCGAGGACGTCACCCGCCGCCTGCGCGGAATCCTCGCCCACCTCGAGGACGCGGCGCGGGCGAGCGAATCGGGCGGCGAGATCGAGTTCGGCTCGGCCACTCCGGACGAAGTTTTCGATTTCCTCGACAAAGAGCTCGGGAGCCTGTGATGGAGAGTCAGGAAAAGCTCTTCGACTACCTCAAGAAGGCGTCGGCCGAGCTCCAGGAGACACGAAAGCGGCTGCGCCGGATGGAGGCCGCCGAAAACGAGCCCATCGCCGTGGTCGGCATGGGCTGTCGGCTGCCCGGCGGCGTCCGCGGGCCCGAGGACCTGTGGGACCTCGTCGTCGCGGGCACCGACGCGGTGTCGGCGTTCCCGGCCGACCGCGGCTGGCCCGACGGCGGAGCCGATTACGCGCCCCAGGGCGGATTCGTCTACGACGCCACGGAGTTCGACGCCGCCTTCTTCGGGATTTCGCCGCGTGAGGCGTTGGCGATGGATCCGCAGCAGCGGTTGTTGCTGGAGGTGTCGTGGGAGGCGTTGGAGCGTGCGGGTGTTGATCCTGTTTCGCTGAAGGGTTCGCGGACCGGTGTGTTCGCCGGGGCGTCGTCCTCCGGATACGGCACCGACCTTGCCGACGGCAAGAGCGGCGCCGAGGGCTACTTGATGACGGGCAACGCCGGGAGTGTGATTTCCGGCCGGGTGTCTTACACGCTGGGGTTGGAGGGGCCGGCGGTCACTGTGGACACCGCGTGTTCGTCGTCGTTGGTGGCGTTGCACTTGGCGGTGCAGGCGTTGCGGAATCGCGAATGCGGCCTCGCGCTCGCCGGGGGCGTGACGGTGATGGCCACCTCCGGCACGTTCGCGGAGTTCTCGCGTCAGCAGGGTTTGGCCGCCGATGGGCGCTGTAAGTCGTTCTCGGCGGACGCCGACGGGACCGGGTGGTCCGAGGGCGCCGCGGTGCTGGTCGTGGAGCGGTTGTCGGACGCGCGGCGTAACGGACATCGCGTGCTCGCCGTGGTCACTGGGAGCGCGACCAACCAGGACGGCGCGTCCAACGGCCTCACCGCGCCGAACGGCCCCTCGCAGCGGCGTGTGATCCGCTCCGCGCTGGCGGGTGCCCAGGTGAGCGCGGACCAGATCGACGTCGTGGAGGCGCACGGGACCGGGACGACGCTGGGTGATCCGATCGAGGCGCAGGCGGTGTTGGCGACGTACGGCCAGGATCGCACCGAGCCGTTGTGGCTGGGATCGGTGAAGTCGAACATCGGGCACACGCAGCAGGCTTCCGGGGTCGCCGGCGTGATCAAGATGGTCATGGCACTGCGCAACGGCCTGCTGCCGAGGACATTGCACGCCACCGAGCCGACCCCGCACGTCGACTGGACGTCCGGGAACGTGCGGCTGCTCACCGAAGCCGTGTCGTGGCCCGCCAAGGATCACCCGCGCCGGGCGGGGGTGTCGGCGTTCGGGATGAGCGGCACCAACGCGCACGTGATCCTTGAGGAAGCCCCTGCGGCCGAGGACGTGACCGTGGTCGAGCCGTCGGCGCCGGTGCTCACTTCGGCTGCGCCGGTGTGGCCGGTGTCCGGGCGTTCGGCGGACGCACTGGCCGCGCAGGCCGGTCGTTTGCGGGAGTTCGCGCTGTCCCGACCCGAATTGTCTGCTTCGGACATCGGGTTCTCGCTGGCGACGACGCGGTCGGCGTTCGAGCACCGCGCGGTGGTGACGGGACCGGACCTCGCCGCCGGGCTGGCCGCGGTGGCGACGGGGCAGCCCGCCGCGTCGGTGGTGACCGGGGTGGTGGCACCTGGTGGTGTGGGCCGGACGGTGTTCGTCTTTCCCGGTCAGGGGAGTCAGTGGGTCGGCATGGGCCGCGAATTGGCATCGTGTTCGCCGGTGTTCGCTGCTCGGTTGGCGGAGTGTGCGTCGGCGTTGTCGTCCTTTGTGGACTGGTCTCTTGACGATGTGCTGGCTGGTAAGCACGGTTTCGAGGCGGCGGATGTTGTTCAGCCCGCGTTGTGGGCTGTGATGGTGTCGCTGGCTGAGGTGTGGCGTGCTGCTGGTGTTGTGCCGGATGCGGTGGTGGGTCATTCGCAGGGTGAGATCGCTGCGGCGGCGGTGTCGGGGATTCTGTCCCTTGAGGACGCTGCTCGTGTGGTTGCTTTGCGCTCCAAGGCGTTGACCGCGCTTGCCGGTAAGGGCGGGATGATGTCGATCGCCGAGCCCGCGGACGCGGTTCGGGATCGGATTGCGTCCTGGGATGAGCGGTTGTCGCTGGCCGCGGTGAACGGTCCTTTGTCGACAGTGCTGTCCGGTACACCGGAGGCGTTGCGGGAGCTTGCCGGGTCGTGCCCCGAGGTGCGTACGAAGATCATCCCGGTGGACTATGCCTCGCATTCGTCGCAGGTGGATGCGCTGCGGGAGGAGATTCTGTCCGTTTTGGACGGTATCGCGCCGCGCGAGGCCGAGATCCCGATGATTTCGGCGTTGAGCGGCGAGATGGTGTCCGGTCCGGAGTTGGATCCGGAGTATTGGTACGCCAGCCTGCGGGAGACAGTCGAGTTCGAGCGGGCCGTCCGCACGCTCGGCGAGAACGGCCACGGTGTCTTCATCGAGACGTCCCCGCACGCGGTGTTGACCGCGGCGATCACGGACACTGTGGACGACGCCCTTGTCGTCGGCACGCTGCGCCGCGACGAGGGTGGCGCGGAACGGTTGCTGACGTCGTTCGCGGAGGCGTTCACCCGTGGCGCCGGTGTCGACTGGGCGAAGGTGCTCGGCAATGGCACGACCGTCGATCTGCCCACGTACGCCTTCCAACGCGAGCGGTATTGGCCTGAGCCCGCCGCGCCCGGCGCCCCCGGGACCGGTGACCCCGAGGGCGGATTCTGGGCCGCCGTGGAGAACGGCGACCTCACCGGTCTGGCGGAGACCCTGGCCGTGGACGGCGACCGCCCGTTCAGCGAGGTCCTCCCCGCGCTCGCACGCTGGCGCCGCCGGGAACGCGACGGCTCCGCCGTGGCGGACTGGCGTTACCGCGTCACCTGGACCCCGGTCGCCGAGCCCGGCGCGGCAGTGCTCTCCGGGAAATGGCTGCTCGTCGGCGGTGCGGACCTCGCCGAACGCGGGCAGGTCGAACGGGCGCTGGCCGGGCACGGTGCCGAGGTCGTCCTCCTCGACCCGGACGACCTCGGCGAGGAGCCGCCCGCCCGTGACCTCGCGGGCGTCGTTTCGCTGCTGGCACTCGACGAGACCCCGGACCCGGAGTTCCCGGCGGTCCCGAACGGCCTCGCCGCGACCCTGCGGCTCGTGCAGGCACTGGGCGCCGCGGGGATCGACGCCCCGCTGTGGGTGCTCACCCGTGGCGCGGTCTCGCCGGACGGCGAACCGGTCAGCCCGGCGCAGGCACAGTCGTGGGGCTTCGGCCGGGTCGTCGCCCTGGAACATCCGGACCGCTGGGGTGGTCTGGCCGATCTTCCGTCCACATGGGACGAACGCGCCGGGGCGCGGCTGTGCGCGGTGCTCGCGGGTACCGGTGAGGATCAGGTGGCCCTGCGGCCGCGGGGAATTCTCGGACGGCGGCTGGTCCACGCGCCGCGGCCCGCGGACACCACCGAATGGACGCCGCGCGGCACCGCGCTGATCACCGGGGGCACCGGCGCGATCGGCGGGCACGTCGGCCGGTTGCTGGCCGCCCGGGGCGCGGAACGGCTGGTGCTGACCAGCCGCTCGGGCGCGGCCGCCGGGGGAGCGGCCGCGCTGGCCGCCGATCTGGCCGGGCGTGGCGCCGCCGTCGACGTCGTCGCCTGCGACGTCGCCGAGCGCGCGCGGGTCGCCGGGCTGCTGAACCGGATCGGAGCCGGGCTGACCACGGTCGTGCACGCGGCCGGGATCGGCGAGGGCGGCCCGATCGCCGATGCGACCGCCGCGGACCTCTCGTCGGTACTGGCCGCCAAGACCCTGGGCGCCACCTGGCTCGACGAGCTGACCACGGACCTCGACGCGTTCGTGGTGTTCTCCTCCGGCGCGGCGACCTGGGGCAGTGCCGGCCTTTCCGGCTACGCGGCGGGCAACGCGCACCTGGACGCGCTCGCGGAGAGCCGCCGGGCACGTGGCCTGGCGGCGACGTCGGTCGCCTGGGGCCTGTGGGGTGGCGGCGGCATGGTGGGCGGCGCGGCCGGTGATCAGCTGCGCGGCCTCGGCATGCGGGTGATGGATCCGGAGCAAGGCGTGCTGGCGCTCGCGCAGATCCTCGACGGCCGCGAGAGCGCGGTCACCGTAGCCGACGTCGACTGGGCGAGGTTCGCGCCCACGTTCACCTTGCGCCGCCCCAGCCCGCTCATCGCGTCCCTGCCCGAAGTGAAGCAGGCGCTGGCCGTCGACGACGCCCCGGCCGAGCCGGCCACCGAGCTGGGCCGCCGCCTGGCGGGCCTGTCCCGTGCCGAGCAGGACCGGCTGCTGCTCGACCTGGTGCGTGCCGAGGCCGCCGCGGTGCTCGGCTACGCGTCGGCGGACGCGCTGGAGCCACGGCGGGCGTTCAAGGATCTCGGGTTCGACTCGCTTACCGCCGTCGAGCTGCGTAACCGGCTCGCGGGCGCGTCCGGGCTGAAACTGCCCTCGACGCTGATCTTCGATTACCCGAACGCCGCCGCGCTCGCCGAATTCCTCGGTGCGCGGCTCGTCGGTGTCCACATCGGACCCGAGCCCGCCGCGCGGGTCACCGCCGTCGTCGAGGGCGAGCCGCTCGCGATCGTCGGTATGGGGTGCCGGTACCCCGGCGGGGTGAGCGGCCCGGATCAGCTGTGGGACCTGCTGGCCGCCGGCGCGGACGCGATCGCGGACTTCCCGGCCGACCGCGGCTGGGAGGCCGTCGAGCAGCAGTACGGCGACCCGGACACCACCTACCTCCGGCAGGGCGGGTTCGTCTACGACGCGGCGGAGTTCGACGCCGGGTTCTTCGGCATCAGCCCGCGCGAGGCGCTGGCGATGGATCCGCAGCAGCGCCTGCTGCTCGAGGTCGCCTGGGAAACCGTGGAGGCGGCCGGGATCGACCCCGGCACGCTGCGTGGCACGCCGACCGGCGTGTTCGCGGGCGCGACCTACTCCGGCTACGGCATGGGCCTCGCGGGCGGTGACAGCGGTTCCGAGGGCTACCTGATGACCGGTGGCCTGACCGCGGTGATCTCCGGCCGGATCTCCTACACCCTCGGCCTGGAGGGGCCCGCGGTCACCGTGGACACCGCGTGCTCGTCGTCGCTGGTCGCGCTGCACCTGGCCTGCCAGTCGCTGCGGTCCGGCGAGTGCTCGATGGCGCTGGCCGGCGGCGTCGCGGTGCTCTCGACGCCCGGTGCGTTCCTGGAGTTCTCCCGCCAGCAGGGCATGGCCGCCGACGGCCGGTGCAAGGCCTTCTCGGCCGACGCGGACGGCATCGGCTGGGGCGAGGGCGCGGGTATGGTGCTCCTCGAGCGGCTGTCGGACGCGCGCCGCAACGGCCACGAGGTGCTGGCCCTGATCCGCGGTACCGCGGCGAACCAGGACGGCGCGTCCAACGGTCTCGCCGCGCCGAACGGTCCCTCGCAGCGGCGGGTGATCCAGGCGGCCTTGGCGAACGCCGGTCTGTCCACTTCGGACGTCGATGCGGTGGAGGCACACGGCACCGGGACCTCGCTCGGCGACCCCATCGAGGCGCAGGCGCTGTTGGCGACCTATGGGCAGGACCGGGCCGAGCCGTTGTGGCTGGGTTCGGTGAAGTCGAACATCGGGCACGCGCAGACCGCGGCCGGGGTGGCCGGGGTGCTCAAGATGGTGCTCGCCCTGCGCAACGGCCTGCTGCCGAAGACGCTGCACGCGGATGTGCCGTCCCCCCACGTCGACTGGTCGGCCGGGGCGGTGAAACTGCTGAGTGAGCCGGTCGAGTGGTCGGCCTCCGGCCGCCCGCGCCGGGCCGGTGTCTCCGCTTTCGGGGTGAGCGGCACCAACGTGCACGTGATCGTCGAGGAAGCCCCGGAAGCGGCGTCCGTCGAGGTCGTCGAGGAAGCCGCCCTTCCGCTTCTGCGGCCGGGTGTCCCCGCCTGGGTCGTGTCCGGCCGGACCGCGGACGGGCTGGCGGCGCAGGCGGGCAGGCTGCGGGAGCATGTGCTGGCCCGCCCGGAGCTGGACCCGGCGGACGTGGGGTGGTCGCTGGCGACCACCCGGTCCGCCTTCGAACACCGGACCGTGGTGACCGGATCCGGCCGGGAGGACCTGGCCGCCGGGCTCGCCGCGGTGGCCACCCACCAGCCCGCCGCCGGGGTGGTGACCGGATCGGTGAGCCCTGCCGGTGCCGGTCGGGTCGCGTTCGTGTTCCCCGGGCAGGGCAGCCAGTGGGTCGGGATGGGCCGTGAGCTGGCGGAGACGTCACCGGTGTTCGCGGCGCGATTGGCGGAATGCGCGGACGCCCTTTCGTCCTTTGTGGACTGGTCGCTGGACGACGTGCTCGCGGGCAGGCACGGGTTCGAGGCCGCGGACGTCGTCCAGCCCGCGCTCTGGGCCGTGATGGTGTCGCTTGCTGAGGTCTGGAAGGCCGCGGGGGTGTTCCCCGACGCGGTGGCCGGGCACAGCCAGGGGGAGATCGCGGCGGCCGCGGTCGCCGGAATCCTCTCCCTCGAGGACGCCGCCCGCGTGGTCAGCCTGCGCAGCAGGGCCTTGACCGCGCTCGCGGGCAAGGGCGGGATGATGTCGATCGCCGAACCCGCCGGCGCCGTCCGCGAGCGGATCGCCGCCTGGGGTGAGCGCTTGTCGCTGGCCGCGGTGAACGGTCCACTCTCGACAGTCGTGTCCGGTGACCGCGAAGCGTTGCGGGAACTCGCCGAATCCTGCCCCGAGGTCCGGACGAAGATCATCCCGGTCGACTACGCCTCGCACAGCGCGCAGGTGGACGCGCTGCGGGACGAGATCCTTTCGGCGCTGGACGGGATTTCGCCGCGTGCGGCGGAGATCCCGATGATCTCGGCGATGAGCGGCGAGACGCTGTCGGGCCCGGAGCTGGACCCGCGGTACTGGTACGCGAGCCTGCGCGAGACGGTCGAGTTCGAACGGGCCGTCCGGACACTCGGCGAGGCTGGATACCGCGTCTTTGTCGAGACTTCCCCGCATCCGGTGCTCGCCACCGCGGTCGCCGACACCCTGGACGACTACGCGCCCGTCGTCACCGGCACGCTGCGCCGCGACGACGGTGGCGCGGACCGGCTGCTCGCGTCGTTCGGCGAAGCGTTCGTGCGCGGCGTCGCGATCGACTGGAAGGCCGTGCTCGGCGGCGGCTCGGCGGTCCGCCTGCCCACCTATGCCTTCCAGCGCAAGCGGTTCTGGCCGGATGAGCCGATCGCGCCCGCACCGGCCGAGGCGGCGGCCCCGGCCGAGTCCAGGTTCTGGGCGGCCGTGGAAAGCGGTGACACGCGGGAGGTCGCCGATCTCCTGGCGGTCGACGACCAGAGCCTGCGCGAAGTGCTCCCGGCACTTGCGTCCTGGCGCCGTCGCGAGCTGGACGACGCGGGCGTCGCCGGGTGGCGCTACCGGATTTCCTGGTCTCCGGTCGTCGAGTCCGGCACGGCCGTCCTTTCCGGGACCTGGCTGGTCGTCGGGGAGCCGGACGCGGCCGGCGACTACGTGCGGGCATTGAGCGAGCGCGGGGCCGACGTCGTGGTCGTCACGCCCGGCAGCGTGGACCGGGCGGCGTTCACCGAGACCGTCCGCGCTTCGGTGACCGGACCGGTGGCCGGGGTCCTTTCCCTGCTGGCGCTCGACGAGTCGCGTGTGGACGGTTTCCCGGCGGTGGCCCGCGGTGCCGCGGGCACGCTCGGCCTGGTGCAGGCGCTGGGCGACGCCGGGGTCGGCGCGCCGCTCTGGGTCCTCACCCGGGGAGCGGTCTCCGCGGGTTCCGGCGACGTGCTGACAAGTCCGGTGCAGGCCCAGGTCTGGGGCCTCGGCCGGGTATGCGGCCTGGAGCACCCGGACCGCTGGGGCGGGCTGATCGATCTTCCGTCCACTGGGGACGAACGGGCCGCCGCGCGGCTGTGCGCGGTGCTCGCGGGCTGTGGCGACGACCAGGTCGCGATCCGGCCGTCGGGGATCCTCGCGCGAAGGCTCGTGCGGTCCGGTGCCCGGCGTGCGCCGCGGGCGCGCTGGAGCCCCCGTGGCACCGTGTTGCTGACCGGGGGTACCGGGTCGATCGGGGCGCGGGTCGGGGCGTGGCTGGCTGGGCGGGGTGCGCCGCGGGTAGTGCTGACCAGCCGGTCCGGGCCGTCCGCGGCCGGGGTCGCCGACCTGGCCGCCGAGATCGCCGACACCGGTTCGCGGGTGGAGGTGGTCTGCTGTGACACCGCGGATCGTGCCGAGGTTTCCGGGTTGCTGGACCGGATCGGCTCCGATGGGCCCCCGTTATCGGCTGTCCTGCACTCCGCGAACGCCGTCTACATGAAGCCACTGGAGGGCACCGACGTCGCCGGATTGTCGGTTTCGCTCGGTGCGAAGGCGGCGGGCGCGTTGTGGTTGGACGAGCTGACCGCGGGTATGGATTTGGATGCCTTCGTGTTGTTCTCGTCGATTTCGGCGACGTGGGGCAGTAACGATCATGGGGCATATGCCGCGGGTAACGCGTACTTGGACGCGCTGGCCGAGTCGCGGCGTGCTCGGGGTCTGCCGGGGACGTCGATCGCTTGGGGCGTCTGGGACACCCGCGACTGGGATGCCGTCAACGCGATCCTCGAGCAGAAACCCGGCAGTGTCACCCCGGCCCGGTTGCTGCGGCAGGGGATGAACTTCCTGGACCCCGAGCGGGCGCTGACCGCGCTGGGACAGGCGCTGGACGACGACGAGACGTTCTTGGCGGTGGCCGACGTCGACTGGGCCCGGTTCGCGCCGGTGTTCACCGCCGCCAGGGAACGTCCGCTGCTGGACCAGATTCCCGAGGTGCGGGAGCTGGAGACCGCCGAACCCGCGGTCACCGCACCCGGCGAGACCGGCGAGCTGGCCCGGCAGCTGACCGGGCTGGACACCGCCGAGCGGGCGCGCGTGGTCGTGGACCTGGTGCGCACACACGCCGCGGCGGTGCTCGGGCACGGCTCGGCCCGTGAAGTGCCCGCGAGCCAGGCGTTCCGTGAGCTGGGCTTCGATTCGCTGACGGCGGTCGAGCTCCGGAGTCGGCTGAACACGGCTACCGGGCTGAAGCTTCCGTCCACTGTGGTCTTCGACTATCCGAGCCCGGCCGTGCTGGCCGAGGAGATCATCGGCCGTCTGCTCGGCGTCTCCGAGACCTCCTCGGAGACGGCGGTGGCCGGGGGTATGTCGACCGAGCCGATCGCGATCGTCGGTATGGGGTGCCGGTACGCGGGCGGGATCCAGGATCCGGACGCGTTGTGGGAGCTGCTGGCTTCCGGTGGGGACGCGATCTCCGGATTCCCGGCCGACCGCGGCTGGGACGTCGAGGGGCTGTTCGACCCGGACCCCGACAAGCCGGGCACGTCGTATGTGTCCCAGGGCGGTTTCCTGCACCGGGTGGCCGATTTCGACGCCGGGTTCTTCGGGATTTCTCCGCGTGAGGCGTTGGCGATGGATCCGCAGCAGCGGTTGTTGCTGGAGGTCTCGTGGGAGGCGCTGGAGCGGGCGGGGATCGATCCGGCGTCGCTCAAGGGTTCTCCGACCGGCGTCTTCGCCGGTGCCGCGCCCTCCGGTTACCTCGGCGCGGGCGGTGCCGGTTTCGAAGGGGTGGAAGGACATCTGATCACCGGCAACACCGGCAGTGTCCTTTCCGGACGGATCTCCTACACCCTCGGCCTGGAGGGGCCCGCGGTCACCATCGACACCGCGTGCTCCTCGTCGCTGGTCGCCCTGCACCTCGCGGCGCAGGCACTGCGGGCCGGTGAATGCTCACTCGCACTGGCGGGCGGTGTGACGGTGATGGCGGACGCGGCGGAGTTCGTCGGGTTCTCGCGGCAGCGCGTGCTGGCCGCCGACGGCCGGAGCAAGGCGTTCGCCGCGTCCGCGGACGGCATGGGCATGGCCGAGGGCGCGGGCATGATCCTGCTGGAACGTTTGTCCGACGCGCGGCGCAACGGCCACCGGGTCCTCGCGGTGGTCCGCGGCAGCGCGACCAATCAGGACGGCTCCTCCAACGGGTTGACCGCGCCCAACGGCCCGGCACAGCAACGGGTCATCCGGGCCGCCGTGGCGGGATCCGGTCTGTCCACTTCGGACGTCGACGTGGTCGAAGCACACGGGACCGGCACCGAGCTGGGTGATCCGATCGAGGCACAGGCGTTGCTGGCGACCTACGGCCGGGACCGTCCGCGGGAGCGGCCCCTGTGGCTGGGGTCCGTGAAGTCGAACATCGGGCACGCGCAGCAGGCGGCCGGGGTGGCCGGCGTGATCAAGATGGTGCTGGCCCTGCGTAACGAAGAACTGCCCGCCACGTTGCACGTGGACGAGCCCTCGCCGCATGTGGACTGGTCCTCGGGCGGCGTCCGCCTGCTCCGGGAAGCCGTCGGCTGGCCCGCCGGGGACCGCACCCGCCGCGCCGGGGTGTCGGCGTTCGGGATCAGCGGCACCAACGCCCATGTGATCATCGAGGAAGCCCCTGCCGAGGAACCGGACGAGCCCGCCGGGCCGCCGCGTGTCCCGGCGATCACCGGCCTGGCGTGGCCGGTCTCGGCGCGATCGGCCGCGGGACTGGCGGCGCAGGCCGCCCGGCTGCGCGAGCACCTGCTGGCGCGCCCCGGACTGTCCGTTTCGGACATCGGTTTTTCGCTGGCGACGACGCGGACGGCGTTCGAGCACCGTGCGGTGGTCGTCGGTGCGGATCGCGGCGAGCTGATCGAGAGCTTGGCCGCGGTCGCCGAGGGGCGGTCGGCTCCCGGCGTGGTGACGGGCGCGGTCCCGGCCGGGGGCACCGGCCGGATCGGGTTCGTGTTCGCCGGCCAGGGCAGCCAGCGTGCGGGGATGGGACGGCGGCTGCACGCCGCCAGCCCGGTGTTCGCGGCGGCCTTCGACGAAGCGTGCGCGCTGATCGAGGCCGAGCTGGGCCTGCCGGTCCGGGACGTCGTCCTCGGTGAGGCCGCGGACGAGCGGGCCGATCAGACGCTGTACGCGCAGACCGGGCTGTTCGCGGTCGAGGTGGGTTTGGTGGCGCTGCTGGAATCCTGCGGCGTGAAACCGGACGCGGTGGCGGGCCATTCGGTCGGCGAGATCGCCGCCGCCCATACGGCCGGAGTGTTGTCGCTTGGGGACGCGGCGCGGCTGGTGGCGCACCGCGCGCGGTTGATGCAGGCATTGCCCGAGGGCGGCGCGATGGCCGCGATCGCCGCGACCGAGGAGGAGATCCTCGCGGATATCGCCGACGTGCCGGGTGTTGCGCTGGCGGCGGTCAACGGCCCGGCATCGGTGGTCGTCTCGGGTGACGCGGAGGCGATCGACACGGTGGCGGAGCGCTGGCGTGCGCGGGACCGCCGGGTGCGGCGGCTGCGCGTGAGCCACGCGTTCCACTCGGAACGGATGGACCCGGTCATCGAGGAGCTGACCCGGATCGCCGGCAGGCTGGAGTTCTCCGCACCGAAGATCCTCTGGGCGGGCGCGCTCACCGGTGAACCGATCGAGGCCCCGTACGCCGGGTACTGGCCGGAGCAGGCTCGCCAGGCGGTGCGGTTCGCCGACGCCGTCGAAACCCTGGCTGCCGAAGGAGTCACGGTCTTCCTGGAGATCGGCCCGGACGGGACACTGTCCTCGATGGGATCGGCCGTACACCCGGACGGCGTATTCGTTCCCGTCCTGCGTACCGACGTTCCCGCCGGTACCGCGGTCGTCACGGCGCTGGCGCGGGCCCACGTCCACGGCGTCGGCGTCGACTGGACGTCCGTCCTGAGTGGACGGAAGGTCGGCTTGCCGACCTACGCGTTCCAGCACCGGCGGTTCTGGCCTCAGCGGCCGGAAGCCGCGCTCCCGGCCGCCGGGAACACCGGAACGGCCGGCGAGGCGCGGTTCTGGGCCGCCGTCGAACGGGGCGATCTGAGCGGGATCACCGACACGCTGGCGGTCGACGCCGACCGCCCGCTCCGCGAGGTGCTGCCCGCGCTGGCGTCCTGGCGGCTCCGCGAGCGTGACGACGCGGCGGTCGCGGACTGGCGTTACCGCGTCACGTGGGAACCGGTGGCCGATCCCGCGCGCGCGGAGCTGTCCGGCACCTGGGTGGTGGTCGCCGATCCGGGAAGGTGGGCGGCAGACTGCGTGAGCGCGCTGTCCGGCCACGGCGCGCGGGTGATCCTCGTCGAAACCGACGAGGTCGACCGCGAAGCACTGGCGAAGGCGCTGCCCGCCGACGTCGACGATCTCGCGGGCGTTGTCGCGCTCCCGGCCGCCGGAGCCGATCCGGTGCCGGGTCACCCGTCGGTGCCGCGTGGCGTCGCCGCGACGCTGGGGCTGGTGCAGGCGCTGGGCGACCTCGGCGTGGCCGCGCCGCTGTGGGTCCTGACGGAGGGCGCGGTCGCGACCGCACCCGGCGAGCCGATCGCCGATCCGGCGCTCGCGCAGGTCTGGGGACTCGGCCGGGTCGCCGCACTGGAGTTCCCGGAGCGCTGGGGTGGTCTGGTCGACCTTCCGTCCACTATGGACAGTAAGAGCGGCGCGCGCCTGTGCGGGGTGCTCGCGGGCGACGAGGACCAGGTGGCCGTCCGGGCCGGCGGCCTGTTCGCCCGTCGCCTCGGCCGGGCGCCGCGCCCGGAGGGCACCGGCACCTGGGTCCCCCGCGGCAGCGTGCTGGTCACCGGCGGCACCGGGGGTATCGGCGGGCATCTCGACCGGTGGCTGGCCGGGCGCGGCGCGCCGAAACTGGTGCTCACCAGCCGCTCGGGCCCGGCCGCGGCCGGGGTGGCCGCGCTGGCCGCCGAACTGGCCGGGCGGGGCACCGCGATGGACGTGTTCGCCTGCGACACCGCCGACCGCGGGCACGTCGCGGGCGTGCTCGGCCGCGTTCCCGACCTGACCGCGGTCATCCACGCGGCGGGCATCGGGCAGACCACACCGACCGACGAGGTCACGCTCGCCGAGCACTCGCGCGTCGTGGCGGCGAAGACGGCGGGCGCGGTCTGGCTCGACGAGCTGACCGCCGGGATCGACCTCGACGCGTTCGTGCTGTTCTCGTCGATCTCCGCGACCTGGGGAAGCAGCCTGCAATCCGCCTACGCCGCGGGCAACGCCTTCCTCGACGCGCTCGCGGTCAACCGCCGCGTGCGCGGCCGGGCCGCGACCTCGGTGGCCTGGGGACTCTGGGCGGGCGCGGGCATGGGTGCCGGTGCCGCCGGCGAGGAGTTCGCCCGCCGCGGCCTCGGCATGATGGACCCGCGGCACGCGATCGCGGCATTGGCACAGGCGGTGGACGCGGGTGAAGGCCTGCTCACCGTCGCCGACGTCGACTGGGCGAAGTTCGCCCCGACGTTCACCCTCCGGCGTCGCAGCCCGCTCATCGAGTCGATGCCGGCGGTGCGGGCCGCGCTCACGACCGGCACCGGCGCACCGGTCGCGGACGGCGACGGCGCGTTCGCGCAGCGCCTGGCGGGGCTGTCGCGGGCGGAGCAGGAGCGGCTGCTGGCCGATCTGGTCCGCGGCGAGGCGGCGACGGCGCTCGGCCACGCGAGCGCGTCGGCGGTCGAACCGGACCGGGCGTTCAAGGACCTCGGATTCGACTCGCTGACCGCGATCGAACTGCGGAACCGGCTGACCGCGGCGACCGGGCTCGGCCTCCCGGCCACCCTCGTCTTCGACTACCCCACACCGGAGGTCCTCGCCGGCTTCCTGCGCGGGGAACTGCTCGGCGACGCGGGCGGGCCGGCGAGCCTGGCCGAGGAGCTGGACCGGTTCGAGGCACTGCTGGCCGGGGCTGCACCGGACGACGAGATGCACGAACTCGTCGCCGCCCGGTTGCAGCGGTTCCTCACCGAATGGGCCGGAGCCGGGAAGACGAAGGACAAGACGGTGGCGCGGCGTATCGAGGCCGCTTCGGACGACGAGATGTTCGAGTTCATCAACACCGAACTGGGGCGGTCCGAATGAACAAGCCGGGCACTCTCCGGATCGACGGCGAATGAGGTAGCGGTGGCGGACGAAGAAACTCTGCGCGATTACCTGAAGTGGACGACGAAGAGTCTCCACGAGACGCGGCAGCGGCTGCAGGATGTCCAGGAGCGTGCCCACGAGCCGATCGCCGTGGTGGGTATGGGCTGCCGCCTGCCCGGTGGGACACGCGGCCCGGAGGACCTGTGGGAGCTGGTCACCGCGGGGACGGACGCGGTGTCCGGTTTCCCCGCCGACCGCGGCTGGGACGTCGCCGGGGGCGACGTCGAATCGGACTACGCCCGGCGAGGCGGGTTCGTCTATGACGCGGCGGAGTTCGATGCGGGCTTTTTCGGGATTTCGCCGCGTGAGGCGTTGGCGATGGATCCGCAGCAGCGGTTGTTGCTGGAGGTGTCGTGGGAGGCGTTGGAGCGTGCGGGTGTTGATCCTGTTTCGCTGAAGGGCTCGCGGACCGGAGTCTTCGCCGGGGCGGCGACCTCCGGCTACGCCGCCGGGTTCGCCGGGAACAGCACCGGCGCCGAGGGCTATCTGATGACGGGCAATGCCGGGAGTGTGATTTCCGGCCGGGTGTCGTACACGCTGGGGTTGGAGGGGCCTGCGGTCACTGTGGACACCGCGTGTTCGTCGTCGTTGGTGGCGTTGCACTTGGCGGTGCAGGCGTTGCGGCAGCGGGAATGCGGGCTGGCGCTCGTCGGTGGTGTGACGGTGATGGCCACGCCGGGGACGTTCGCGGAGTTCTCGCGTCAGCAAGGGCTTTCCGCTGATGGGCGGTGTAAGTCGTTTTCGGCGGATGCCGACGGGACGGGGTGGTCCGAGGGCGCCGCGGTGCTGGTGGTCGAGCGGTTGTCGGACGCGCGGCGCCATGGGCATCGTGTGCTGGCGGTTGTGTCCGGGAGTGCGATCAATCAGGACGGCGCGTCCAACGGCCTGACCGCGCCGAACGGCCCCTCACAGCGGCGGGTCATCCGGGCGGCGCTCGACAACGCCCGGCTCTCGGTCGCCGACGTCGACGTCGTGGAGGCGCATGGGACCGGGACGACGCTGGGTGATCCGATCGAGGCGCAGGCGCTGTTGGCGACCTATGGGCAGGATCGGGCGGAGCCGTTGTGGCTGGGGTCGCTGAAGTCGAACATCGGCCACACACAGCAGGCTTCCGGGGTCGCGGGCGTGATCAAGATGGTCATGGCGTTGCAGCGTGCCGAACTGCCCCGGACGTTGCACGTCGCGGAACCGACCCCGCATGTGAACTGGTCGTCGGGCAATGTCCGGCTGCTCACGGAGGCCGTGTCGTGGCCTGCCGGGGATCGCCCGCGTCGCGCCGGGGTGTCGTCGTTCGGGATGAGCGGGACCAACGCGCACGTCATCGTCGAGGAAGCGCCGGTCGTCGTCGGGGAGTCCCCAGAGGATACTGACGTCGAGTCGCGGATGCCGGTCCTGGCGTCGCCGGGTCCGGTGTGGACGGTGTCCGGGCGTGGTGCGGAAGGGCTGCGCGCGCAGGCGGGGCGGCTGCGGGAGTTCGTGGTGTCACGTCCCGGGCTGGACGCTGCGGATGTGGCGTGGTCGCTGGTGACGACCCGGTCCGCCTTCGAAAACCGTGCCGTCGTGCTGGGTACCGGCCGCGACGAGCTGACCGCCGGTCTCGCGGCGGTGGCTTCCGGCCGTCCGGCGGCGGGTGTGGTCACCGGCACGGCGCCGTCTTCCCCGGGCCGGACGGTGTTCGTGTTTCCCGGTCAGGGGAGTCAGTGGGTCGGCATGGGCCGTGAGCTGGCCGCG
Source organism: Amycolatopsis sp. NPDC059021 (assembly GCF_042739895.1). NCBI lineage: Bacteria > Bacillati > Actinomycetota > Actinomycetes > Pseudonocardiales > Pseudonocardiaceae > Amycolatopsis > Amycolatopsis sp. NPDC059021. The sequence goes on along the minus strand of NZ_JBHYIQ010000009.1, from coordinate 116,204 downwards.
GTTTCGCCGGTGTTCGCTGCTCGGCTGGCGGAGTGTGCGTCGGCGTTGTCGTCCTTTGTGGACTGGTCGCTGGATGATGTGCTGGACGGTAAGCACGGCTTTGAGGCGGCGGATGTTGTTCAGCCCGCGCTCTGGGCGGTGATGGTGTCGCTTGCCGAGGTGTGGCGTGCTGCCGGTGTTGTGCCGGATGCGGTGGTGGGGCATTCGCAGGGTGAGATCGCGGCGGCGGTGGTGGCGGGGATTCTGTCGCTTGAGGACGCTGCTCGTGTGGTTGTTTTGCGCTCCAAGGCGTTGACCGCGCTTGCGGGTGAGGGCGGGATGATGTCGATCGCCGAGCCCGCGGACGCGGTCCGGGAGCGGATCGCAGCGTGGGGTGATCGTCTTTCGCTGGCCGCGGTGAATGGTCCATTGTCGACGGTGGTGTCGGGTGATCCCGGCGCTCTGCGGGAACTAGCCGAGTCGTGTCCTGAGGTGCGGACGAAGGTCATCCCGGTGGATTACGCCTCGCATAGTGCGCAGGTGGATGCGTTGCGGGGTGAGATTCTGTCCGTTTTGGACGGTATCGCGCCGCGCGAGGCGGGGATCCCGATGATTTCGGCGTTGAGTGGCGAGATGTTGAGTGGCCCCGACATGGATCCCGAGTACTGGTACGCGAGTCTGCGGGAGACGGTCGAATTCGAACGCGCCATCCGCACGCTCGGCGAGAACGGCCACGGTGTCTTCATCGAGACGTCACCGCATGCTGTGCTCACGGCCGCGATCACCGACACGCTCGACGAGCCGGTCGTGGTGGGAACGCTACGCCGCGACGAGGGTGGCGCCGAACGGTTGCTGACGTCGTTCGCGGAGGCGTTCACTCGCGGTGCCGGCGTCGACTGGGCCAGCGTGCTGAAGACCGGCGAGACCGTCGAGCTGCCCACCTACGCCTTCCAGCACGAGCGCTACTGGCCCGAGCCGGTCACCGTCAGCGCGGACACCGCCGGGGACAGCGCGTTCTGGACCGCCGTGGAACGTGGTGACGTTCGCGGGCTCGCCGCGGAACTCGGCGTGGACGACTCGTCGCTCGGGGAGGTGCTGCCCGCGCTGGCGTCCTGGCGGCGCAGCGAACGCGAAGGCTCCGTGGTCGCGGGCTGGCGCTACCGGATCACCTGGGTACCGGTCACCGGATCCGGCGCCGCGATGCTGTCCGGCACCTGGCTGCTCGTCGGTGAGTCCCCGGAAATCGCGGAAGCGCTCTCCCGTCAAGGCGCCGAGGTCGTCACGGCCGATCCCGGGCGGCTGAACGAGATCCCGGCCGGTGAGATCACCGGGATCGTGTCGGTACTGGCCATGGACGAGACGCCGGACACGGAGTTCCCGGTGGTCCCGAACAGCCTCGCCGCGACCCTGCGGCTCGTGCGGGCACTGGGCGAGGAGGGCATCACCGCCCCGCTGTGGGTACTCACCCGCGGTGCGGTGGCCGCCGTGCCCGGCGAGCGGCTGCCCAGCCCGGCGCAGGCGCAGGTGTGGGGATTCGGCCGGGTCGCCGCGCTCGAACACGGCGACCGCTGGGGCGGTCTCGTCGATCTGCCACCGGCAGGGGACGAGGGCACCGCGGCCCGGCTGTGCGCGGTGCTCGCGGGTCTCGGCGAGGACCAGGTCGCCCTGCGCCCCACCGGCATCCTCGCGCGGCGGCTCGTCCACGCCCCGCGGCCCACCGCGACCACCGAGTGGAAGCCGCGTGGCGCCACGCTGATCACCGGCGGTACCGGCGCCATCGGCGGGCACGTCGGCCGCTGGCTGGCCGGGCGCGGCGCCGGACGTGTCGTGCTGACCAGCCGTTCCGGACCGGGCGCCGCCGGGGTCGCCGAACTGGTGGCCGACCTGGCCTCCCGCGGCGCGGCGGTCGACGTCCTCGCCGGGGACATCGCCGCTCGCGCCCAGGTCGCCGGGCTCCTCGCCCGGATCGGACCGGAACTGTCGGCCGTTGTGCACGCCGCGGGCGTCGGAGACGGCGGCGCGATCGCCGACACCACGGTCGCCGGCCTGTCCGCCGCGATGGCGGGCAAGGTCGCCGGTGCGCGGTGGCTCGACGAGCTGACCGGTGACCTCGACGCGTTCGTGATGTTCTCCTCCGGAGCGGCGATCTGGGGCAGCGGCCTGCTCGCGGGCTACGCGGCGGCCAACGCCCACCTCGACGCGCTCGCCGACAGCCGGCGCGCCCGCGGCAAGGCCGCGACGTCGGTCGCCTGGGGGCTGTGGGGTGGCGGCGGGATGGTCGCGGGCGCCGCCGGGGAGCAGCTGCGCCGCTACGGCCTGCGGGACATCGACCCCGCCCTCGGTATCCAGGCGCTCGCCCAGGTGCTGGACGCGGGCGAGGGCGCGGTCGCGCTGGCCGACATCGACTGGGCGAAGTTCGCCCCGACCTTCACCCTGCGCCGCCCGAGCCCGCTCATCGCCTCCCTGCCCGACGTCGGGGAAATCCTCGACGGACAGGATCCGGGGCCGGGTGCTCCGGACACCGAGCTGGGCAGGCGGCTGGCCGGACTGTCCGAAATGGAGCAAGGCAGGCTGCTCACCGAACTGGTGCGGGCCGAAGCCGCCGCAGTGCTGGGGCACGCCTCCGCGGACGCGCTGAGCGCCGACCGGGCGTTCAAGGATCTCGGGTTCGATTCGCTGACCGCGGTCGAACTGCGCAACCGGCTCACCGAGGCCTCGGGGATCAAGCTGCCTTCGACGCTGATCTTCGATCACCCGAACGCGGTGGCGCTCGCCGGATTCCTGCGTGCCGAACTGCTGGGCGCCGGGGACGAGCGGGGGAGCGAACCCGTGCTCGCGGCCGCCGACGGGGAGCCGCTGGCGATCGTCGGCATGGGCTGCCGCTATCCCGGCGGCGCGAGCAGCCCGGAGAAGCTGTGGGATCTGCTGGCTTCGGGCACCGACACGATCTCCGGGTTCCCGGCCGACCGCGGCTGGGACATCGTCGAGCAGGCGTATGGCACCGAGGAGGTCACTTCCGGTGAGGCTTATACACGCCAAGGGGCTTTCGTCTACGACGCGGCGGAGTTCGACGCGGGGTTCTTCGGGATTTCTCCGCGTGAGGCGCTGGCGATGGACCCGCAGCAGCGGGTGCTGCTGGAGGTGTCGTGGGAAGCGCTGGAGCGGACCGGACTGGATCCCCGGTCACTCAAGGGATCCAAGACCGGCGTGTTCGTCGGCGCGACCTACGCGGGCTACGGCATGGGCCTCGCGGGCGGTGAGACCGGCTCCGAGGGTTACCTGCTCACCGGCGGGCTGACCGCGGTGATCTCCGGCCGGATCTCCTACACGCTGGGGCTGGAAGGCCCCGCGGTCACGGTGGACACCGCGTGCTCGTCTTCCCTGGTGGCGCTGCATCTCGCGGTGCAGGCGCTGCGGTCGGGTGAGTGCTCGATGGCGCTGGCCGGCGGTGTCGCGGTGCTCTCGACGCCCGGCGCGTTCATGGAGTTCTCCCAGCAGGGCGGGATGGCCGCGGACGGTCGCTGCAAGGCGTTCGGGGCCGGGGCCGACGGGATCGGCTGGGGCGAGGGCGCGGGTGTCGTCGTCCTGGAACGGCTTTCCGACGCCCGGCGCAACGGGCACCAGGTGCTCGCCGTGATCCGGGGTACCGCCACGAACCAGGACGGCGCGTCGAACGGTCTCGCCGCGCCGAACGGTCCTTCGCAGCGACGGGTGATCCGCGCGGCGCTGGCGAACGCCGGTCTGTCCACTTCGGACGTCGATGCTGTCGAAGCGCATGGGACCGGGACCTCGCTCGGTGACCCGATCGAGGCACACGCCGTGCTGGCCACCTACGGCCAGGATCGGGCCGGGGACAGGCCGTTGTGGCTGGGGTCGGTGAAGTCGAATATCGGGCACGCCCAGACCGCGGCCGGGGTGGCCGGGGTGATCAAGATGGTCATGGCGCTCCGGAACGGAGAGCTGCCGAGAACCCTGCACGCCGACGAGCCCTCCCCGCACGTCGACTGGGCGGCCGGGAACGTCCGGCTGCTCACCGAACCGGTGCCGTGGGCCGCCGGCGAACGCCCGCGCCGCGCGGGGGTGTCGGCCTTCGGGATCAGCGGCACCAACGCGCACGTCATCCTCGAAGAGGCCCCGGATCCGGTACCCGCGCCTGCCGTGCTCCAGCCCGCTCCCGTGCTGATTTCCGGCTCGCCCGCGTGGCTGATTTCCGGTGCGTCGAAGGACGGCATGGCCGCGCAGGCGGGCAGGCTCCGCGAGTTCGTGGTGGGCCGTCCGGAGCTGGACGCCGCGGAGGTGGCGTGGTCCTTGGCGACGACAAGGTCGGCGTTCGAGCACCGGGCGGTGGTGACCGGTGCGGACCTCGCCGCGGGTCTGGCCGCGGTGGCGACCGGTCAGCCCGCCGTGGGCGTGGTCACCGGAGCCACGACGCCGGGAGGTGCGGGCCGGACGGTGTTCGTGTTCCCGGGTCAGGGGAGTCAGTGGGTCGGCATGGGCCGTGAGCTGGCACGTGTTTCGCCGGTGTTCGCGGCGCGGCTGGCTGAGTGTGGTGCGGCGTTGTCGTCCTTTGTGGACTGGTCCCTTGAGGACGTGCTGGCGGGTAAGCATGGTTTTGAGGCGGCGGACGTGGTCCAGCCTGCGCTCTGGGCTGTGATGGTGTCGCTGGCTGAGGTGTGGCGTGCTGCTGGCGTCGTGCCGGACGCGGTGGTGGGTCATTCGCAGGGTGAGATCGCGGCGGCCGCGGTGTCGGGGATTCTGTCCCTTGAGGACGCTGCTCGGGTGGTTGCTTTGCGCTCCAAGGCTTTGCGGGTGCTCGCGGGTAAGGGCGGGATGATGTCGATCGCCGAGCCCGCGGACGCGGTTCGGGAACGGATCGCGTCCTGGGGTGAGCGATTGTCGCTGGCTGCGGTGAATGGTCCTTTGTCGACGGTGGTGTCCGGTACACCGGAGGCGTTGCGAGAGCTTGCGGATTCGTGTCCTGAGGTGCGGACGAAGGTCATCCCGGTGGATTACGCGTCGCATTCGTCGCAGGTGGATGCGTTGCGGGAGGATATTCTGTCCGTTTTGGACGGTATCGCGCCGCGCGAGGCGGAGATTCCCATGATTTCGGCGTTGAACGGGGAGATGGTGTCCGGTCCGGAGATGGATCCGGAGTATTGGTACGCGAGTCTGCGGGAGACGGTGGAGTTCGAGAAGGCCGTGCGGACACTCGGCGAGAACGGCCATGGGGTGTTCATCGAGACCTCGCCGCACGCCGTGCTCACGGCCGCGATCACCGACACGCTGGACGACGCTCTCGTCGTCGGCACGCTGCGCCGGGACGAGGGTGGCGCCGAACGATTGCTGACGTCGTTCGCCGAGGCCTACGTCCGCGGTGCCGAGGTCGACTGGACGACCGTCCTGCGTCCTGGCCCGGCGGTGGACCTGCCGACGTACGCCTTCCAGCGACAGCGTTTCTGGCCGGAGCCGGTGGCCGCCGTCCCGCCCGCCCGCGAGGCCGGGCCCGGCGAGTCCGGGTTCTGGACCGCCGTCGAGAACGGCGACACCCACGAACTGGCCGGCCTCCTCGCCGTCGACGACCACAGCCTGGCGGAGGTCCTGCCCGCGCTGGCCGGCTGGCGCCGCCGCGAGCGCGAGCGCTCGGCCGTGGCGAACTGGCGGTACCGGATCACCTGGGCCCCGGTCGCCGAGCCGGACGTCGTGGTCCTGCCCGGCACCTGGGTGGTCGTCGCCGACGACAGTGAGTCCACGCGGGAATACGTGCGGACGATGGAGGACCACGGCGCCGACGTCGTCGTGCTGGCCGAGAGCACAGTGGACCGGGACACCCTCGCGAAACGGCTTCCCACCGGGGAAATCGCGGGCATACTGTCTCTGCTCGCCCTCGACGAGTCGCGTGTGGACGGTTACCCCACGGTGTCCCGCGGCCTGGCCGCCACGCTGGCGCTGGTACAGGCGATGGGGGATGCCGGAATCGCCGCTCCGCTGTGGGTGCTCACCCGGGGCGCGGTGGCGGCCGGGCCCGGCGACGTGCTGACCAGCCCGGTGCAGGCACAGGTCTGGGGTCTCGGCCGGGCGGCGGGGCTGGAACATCCGGACCGCTGGGGCGGTCTGATCGATCTCCCGGGGGACTGGGACGCGCGGGCGGCCGCGGGACTCTGCGCGGTGCTGGCCCGCGGCGAGGAGGATCAGGTCGCCGTCCGGCACAGCGGGGTCCTGGCCCGCCGCCTGGTCCGTGCCGAGCCCAGCCGGGAACGCGAAGACCGCTGGGCCCCGCGCGGCACCGTGCTGCTGACCGGGGGTACCGGGTCGATCGGGGCGCGGGTCGGGGCGTGGCTGGCCGGGCGGGGTGCGCCGAGGGTCGTTCTGACCAGCCGCTCGGGTCCCGGGGCGCCCGGTGTTCCGGAGCTTGCGGCGGAGTTGGCCGAGGCCGGGTCCCGGGTCGACGTCGTCTGCTGTGACACCGCGGATCGTGCCGAGGTTTCCGGGTTGCTGGACCGGATCGGTTCCGACGGGCCACCGTTGTCGGCCGTCCTGCACTCCGCGAACGCGCCCTACCTGTCCCGGCTCGAGAACACCGACGTCACCGGTCTGTCGATCTCGCTCGGTGCCAAGGCGGCGGGTGCGTTGTGGCTCGACGAGCTGACCGCGGGTCTGGATCTGGACGCGTTCGTTCTGTTCTCGTCGATTTCGGCGACCTGGGGCAGTAACGATCACGGCGCCTACGCCGCGGGCAATGCCTACCTCGACGCGCTGGCCGAGTCGCGGCGTGCCAGGGGCCTGCCGGGGACGTCGATCGCCTGGGGCGTCTGGGACACCCGCGACTGGGACGCGGTGGACGCGATCATGGACCACAAGCCGGGCAGTGTCACCCCGCACCGGTTGCTGCGGCAGGGGATGAACTTCCTGGATCCGGAGCGGGCGCTGACCGCGCTGGGGCAGGCGCTCGACGATGACGAGACGTTCTTGGCGGTGGCGGATGTCGACTGGGCCCGGTTCGCGCCGGTGTTCACCGCGGCAAGGCCCCGTCCGCTGCTGGACCGGATCCCCGAAGTCCGTGCACTGGAAGAGGTTTCCGAAGAGCGCGCGAACGAGCGCGGGGAGCTGGCCGAGCGGCTGGCGTCGGTGCCGCACGCCGAACGGCTGCGGATCGTCACCGACCTGGTCCGCACGCACGCGGCTGCGGTCCTCGGCCACGGTTCGGCGGGCGAGGTGCCCGCGAACCGCGCGTTCCGGGACATGGGCTTCGATTCGCTGACGGCGGTCGAGTTGCGCAACCAGCTCACCGCGGCCACCGGGCTGAAACTGCCGGCCACGGTGATCTTCGACTACCCGAATTCGGCCGTGCTGGCCGAGCACCTGTGGACGGAGATCTCCGGAGCGGAGCAAGGACACGGTGCCGTGCTCGACGAGTTCGACCGGCTGGCCGCGACGCTCACGCCGCCGGACGAGGCGGCGAGGGCGGAAATCGCCGCGCGGCTGGAAGCACTCGCGCAGCGGTTCCGCGCCCGGCCCTCGGCGAGGGCCGCCGAGGACGCCGCGGCGGAACGCGCACTGGAGGGCGCGACCGCGGACGAGATGTTCGCGCTCCTCGAAGACGAGTTGAACGACCCCGATCTCGAATGACCCCGGGTCCCGTGTGACCCAGCCCGCCAGCACTTGCCCGGTGAGAAGGACGTGACGACGATGCAGAACGAGGACAAGCTCCTCGAGTACCTCAAGCAGGTGACCGCGAAACTGCGCAAGACGCGCGCGCGGCTGCGTGAGGTGAGCGAGCGGGACCGTGAGCCGATCGCCGTCGTCGGCATGGGCTGCCGGTATCCCGGCGGGGTGACCGGCCCCGGGCGGCTGTGGGAGCTGCTCGCCTCCGGCGGGGACGCGATCTCCGGGTTCCCGGCCGACCGCGGCTGGGACACCGAGGGCCTGTTCGACCCGGACCCGGACAGGAACGGCACGACCTACGTCGTCCAGGGCGGCTTCCTGCACGGGGCGGCCGACTTCGACGCCGGGTTTTTCGGGATTTCCCCGCGTGAGGCGCTGGCCATGGACCCGCAGCAGCGCCTGCTGCTCGAGGTCGCGTGGGAGGCCATCGAAGCCGCGGGCGTCGACCCGGAGTCGCTGCGCGGCTCGCCGACCGGGGTGTTCGCCGGGGCCGCCCCGTCGGGATACCTCAGCGCGGGCGCCGGGATGGAGGGCGCCGAGGGGCACCTGATCACCGGCAACGTGACCAGCGTGATCTCCGGGCGGGTGTCCTACACCCTGGGGCTGGAGGGACCCGCGATCACCGTCGACACCGCGTGCTCCTCGTCGCTGGTCGCCCTGCACCTGGCCTGCCAGGCCCTGCGGAACGAGGAATGCTCGCTCGCCCTGGCCGGCGGGGTGACCGTGATGGCGGACCCCGGTGAGTTCGTCGGCTTCTCACGGCAGCGGGTGCTCGCCGCCGACGGCCGGTGCAAGGCGTTCGCCGCCTCGGCCGACGGCATGGGCATCGCCGAAGGCGCGGGGATGGTCCTGCTCGAACGGCTTTCCGACGCACGCCGCAACGGCCACGAGGTACTGGCGGTCGTCACGGGCGGCGCGGTCAACCAGGACGGCGCGTCCAACGGCCTCGCCGCCCCCAACGGCCCGTCACAGCGCCGGGTCATCAAGGCCGCCCTTGCCGGCGCCCGGCTGACCACGGGCGACGTCGACCTCGTCGAGGCACACGGCACCGGCACCGAACTCGGCGACCCGATCGAAGCGCAGGCGCTGCTGGCCACCTACGGACAGGGCCGTCCGGCGGAGAACCCGTTGTGGCTGGGCTCGGTGAAGTCCAACATCGGCCACGCCCAGCAGGCCGCCGGGATCGCCGGCGTGATCAAGATGGTGCTGGCGCTGCGCCATGGCGTGATGCCGGCGACGCTGCACGCGGCCGAACCGTCCCCGCACGTCGACTGGGCCTCGGGCAATGTCCGGCTGCTGCAGGACGCGCTGCCGTGGCCGGAAGGCGAGCGCCCGCGCCGCGGGGCGGTGTCGGCGTTCGGGATCAGCGGCACCAACGCGCACATCATCTTCGAGGAGGCCCCGGCCGCTCCGTCCGAAGAGGACATCGCGGACGCGACCGGCGACGGGGACGGCGAGGAGACCCAGGCCGTCGAGCGGCCCGCCGTGCTGGAGGGGGCGAAAGTCGTGCCGTGGCTGGTCTCCGGGCGGGGTGCCCCGGCGCTCGCGGCACAGGCCGGCAGGCTGCGCGAGCACGTGCTGGCCCGCCCCGAGCTGGAGCCCGCGGACGTCGCGTGGTCGCTGGCGACGACGCGGTCGGCGTTCGACCGGCGGGCCGTGGTCCTGGGCGGCGGCCGCGAGGAGCTGGCCGCCGGGCTGGCCGCGGTGGCGACCGGCGAGCCCGCCGCGTCGGTGGTGACCGGTGCGGTGGCACCCGGTGGTGTGGGCCGGACGGTGTTCGTGTTTCCCGGTCAGGGAAGTCAGTGGGTCGGCATGGGTCGTGAGCTGGCGTCGTGTTCGCCGGTGTTCGCGGCGCGGCTGGCCGAGTGTGGTGCGGCGTTGTCGTCCTTTGTGGACTGGTCACTGGACGATGTGCTGGATGGCAAGCATGGGTTTGAGGCGGCGGACGTGGTGCAGCCCGCGCTTTGGGCTGTGATGGTGTCGCTTGCCGAGGTCTGGCGTGCCGCTGGCGTCGTGCCGGACGCGGTAGTGGGTCACTCGCAGGGTGAAATCGCGGCGGCCGCGGTGTCCGGGATTCTGTCCCTTGAGGATGCCGCCCGGGTGGTCGCGTTGCGCAGCAAGGCTTTGCGGGTGCTCGCGGGCAAGGGCGGGATGATGTCGGTCGCCGAGGCCGCGGACGCGGTCCGGGAGCGGATCGTGCCCTGGGGCGAGCGCCTCGCCGTCGCCGCCGTGAACGGCCCGGTGACGACGATCGTCTCCGGTGATCCCGAAGCACTGCGCGAACTCGCCGGGTCCTGCCCGGACGTGCGGACGCGGCTGGTGCAGGTCGACTACGCCTCGCACTCCGCGCAGGTGGACGCCCTGCGGGAGGAGATCCTCACCGCGCTGCGCGGGATTTCCCCGCGCCGGGCCGGGATCCCGATGATCTCGGCGATGAGCGGGGAATTCCTGACCGGGCCGGAAATGGACGCGGAGTACTGGCACGCCAGCCTGCGCGAGCCGGTCGAATTCGAGCGGGCCGTCCGGACGCTGGGCGGGGCCGGGCACGAGATCTTCGTCGAGACGTCGCCGCATCCGGTGCTCACCGGGGCCATCGCCGACACGCTCGGCGGCGGGGCCGAACCGCCGATCGCCGTCGGCACCTTGCGCCGCGACGACGGGGGCGCCCCGCGCCTGCTGACCTCGCTCGCCGAGGCCTATGTGCGGGGTGCCGGCGTCGACTGGCGCACCATCCTCAGTGGACAGGCTGTCACGCTGCCTACCTACGCCTTCCAGCACCGCCGATACTGGCCTGCCGTCGAGCGCGCGGTGTCCGAAGTGGACGGCGAAAGCACCGTCGACGCGGGTTTCTGGGCCGCGGTGGAGGACGGCGACCTGGGCGAGCTGGCCGGCACGCTGGCACTGGAGGATCGGCAGCTGGCCGACGTCGTGCCCGCGCTGGCCTCCTGGCGACGGCGGAACCGCGAGGATTCCGCCGTCACGGGCTGGCGGTACCGGATCACCTGGGAGCCGGTGGCCGAGCCGGCCACCGCGGTGCTGTCCGGAACCTGGCTCGTGGTCGCCAGGAACGCGGCGCAGGCCGACGCCCAGGTGCGGGCGCTGCGCCAGTGCGGCGCGGAGGTCCGGCTCGTCGAGACCGGGGCGGCCGACCGCGCGGGCCTCGCCGAGGCCCTGCCCGCCGGAGACTTCGCGGGCATCGTGTCGCTGCTGGCACTCGACGAGGCGCCGCTGCCGGGGCACCCGGTCGTACCCACCGGCGTCGCCGCCACGCTGGCGCTGGTCCAGGCACTGGCCGACGCCGGGGTCACCGGGTCACTGTGGGCGCTGACCTCGGGTGCCGTGGCCGCCGGAACGGACGCGCCGCCGTCTCCGTCGCAGGCCCAGGTGTGGGGCCTGGCCCAGGTCGCCGGCCTCGAACTGCCCGAACGCTGGGGCGGCCTGATCGATCTTCCGTCCACTGAGGACGAACGGGCCGCGGCCAGGATGTGCGCGGTGCTGGCGGGCATCGGCGAGGACCAGGTCGCGATCCGTGCCGCGGGCCTGCTCGCCCGCAGGCTGGTCCGCGCCTCGCGGCCGCGTGCGGGTCGCGCACCGTACACGCCCCGCGGCACGGTGCTGATCACCGGCGGCACCGGGCTGATCGGTGGTCGCACGGGCGCGCTGCTCGCCGAGCGCGGCGCGCCGAGGATCGTGCTGACCAGCCGCTCCGGCCCGGCCGCCGCGGACGTGCCCGCGCTGGTGGCCGAACTCGCCGGCCGGGGGAGCGCGGTGGACGTCATCGCCTGCGACACCGCCGAGCGGGCCCGGACCGCCGGGCTCCTGGACCGGATCGCCGCGACCGGGCCCGCGTTGTCCTCGATCGTGCACTCCGCCGGGGTCGCGAGGGCCGCCTTCGTCCAGGACACCACCGTCGAACAGCTCGCCGACGTCTCCGCCGCGAAGGTGGCGGGGGCGGTGCATCTCGACGAACTGACCGCGGGCCTGGACCTGGACGCGTTCGTGGTGTTCTCCTCGGGCGCCGCGACCTGGGGCAGTGGTCTGCTGGCCGGGTACGCCGCGGCCAACGCCGCCCTCGACGCGCTCGCCGAGTCCCGCCGCGCCCGTGGCCTCGCCGCCACCTCGGTGGCCTGGGGCCTGTGGGGCGGGGGTGGAATGGGCGCGGGCGACGCGGGTGACCAGCTGCGCCGCTACGGGCTCCGGGCGATGGATCCCGAGCGGGGGATCCAGGCGCTGGCCCAGGCACTCGACAACGGCGACGGGCTGCTCGCGGTCGCCGACGTGGACTGGGCGCGGTTCGCCCCGACGTTCACCCTGCGCCGCCCCAGCCCGCTGATCGCCACGCTGCCCGAGGCCGTCCGCGCGCTCAACGGGTCCGAAAAGGACGGTGAGGATGCCGGACGTGCCGCCGGGGGTGAGCTGGCCGGCCGGCTTTCCCCGCTGTCGCCCGCGGAACGGGAGGAGGTGCTGACCGGTCTCGTCCGCGCCGAGGCCGCCGCCGTGCTCGGCCACTCCGGCGCCGAGGACGTCGAGCCCGGCAGGGCGTTCCGTGACCTCGGCTTCGATTCGGTCACCGCGGTCGAGCTGCGCGACCGGCTCGCCGAGGTCAGCGGCCTGCGGTTGCCGTCGACCCTGGTCTTCGACTACCCCTCCGCCACCGCGCTCGCGGGCCATCTGCTCGGCGAGCTGTTCGGCGCCGGAACCGCTTCGGCCGAGCCGGTTTTCGCCGCCGCGGCCGACGACGACCCGATCGCCATCGTCGGTATGGGCTGCCGGTTCCCCGGCGGCGTGGCCAGCCCCGAACAGCTGTGGGAGCTGCTGGCCGCGGGCACCGACGCCATTTCGCCGTTTCCCCAGGACCGCGGCTGGGACATCAAAGGGCTCTACGGCCGGGAAGGCGGCTTCGTCCAGGACGCCGCCGAGTTCGATCCGGGGTTTTTCGGGATTTCGCCGCGTGAGGCGTTGGCGATGGATCCGCAGCAGCGGTTGCTGCTGGAGGTTTCGTGGGAGGCGCTGGAGCGGGCGGGGATCGATCCGGTGTCGCTGAAGGGTTCTCGGACCGGGGTGTTCGCGGGCGGCTGGCTGCAGGTCTACGCCAACGTCCTCGCCAAGAGCTCCATGCTGGGCTACACCCCGGCCAGCGACGGCGGCAGTGTCCTTTCCGGACGCGTCTCGTACACCCTCGGCCTGGAAGGACCCGCGGTGACGGTGGACACCGCGTGTTCCTCTTCGCTGGTGGCCTTGCACTTCGCGGTCCAGGCACTGCGGTCGGGGGAGTGCGGGCTGGCGCTGGCGGGCGGTGTCACCGTGATGCCGACACCGGGCGCGTTCGGGTTCGGCTCCGCGCTGGCACTGGCCGAAAACGGGCGGTGCAAGCCGTTCTCCGCCGGCGCGGACGGCATGGGCATGGGCGAGGGCGCGGCCATGCTGGCCGTCGAACGGCTCTCCGACGCGCGGCGCAACGGGCACCCGGTGCTCGCGCTGATCCGCGGGACCGCGGTGAACTCGGACGGCGCGTCCAACGGGCTGACCGCGCCGAACGGCCCGTCACAGCAGCGCGTGATCCGGGCGGCGCTGGCGAACGCCGGTCTGTCCACTTCGGACGTCGACGCGGTGGAGGCGCACGGCACCGGCACCGTGCTGGGCGACCCGATCGAGGCGGGTGCGTTGATCGCGACCTACGGCCAGGACCGCGACCGGCCGGTGTGGCTCGGCTCGGTCAAGTCCAACCTCGGGCACACCCAGGCCGCGGCCGGTGCCGCCGGGATCATGAAGATGGTGCTGGCGATGCGGCACCAGGTCCTGCCGCGCACGCTGCACGCCGAGGAGCCTTCCGGCCACATCGACTGGGCGGCGGGCCGGGTCCGGCTGCTCACCGAGCCGGTGCACTGGCCGGTGGGCGAAAACCCGCGCCGCGCCGGGATCTCCGGCTTCGGCATCAGCGGCACCAACGCACACGTCGTCATCGAGGAACCCGCGATGGCCGGCCTGCCCGACGAGCCGGTCGCCGGGGAACGCCTCCCGGTCCTCACCGGTGACGCGCGGGCGTGGCCGGTTTCCGGCCGGACCCAGGAAGGCCTGGCGGCCCAGGCAGGGCGGCTGCGCGAGTTCGCCCTGGCCCGTCCCGAACTGGACCCGGCCGACGTCGCCTGGTCGCTGGCCACCACGCGGTCCACCTTCGGCCACCGGGCCGTGGTGGTCGGCGCCGACCGCGAGGAACTGGCCGCCCGGCTGGCCGCGGTCGCCACCGGCCAGCCGGACGCGGGTGCGGTCGTCGGCGCCATCCCGGTCGGCGGCCCCGGCAAGGTGGTGTTCGTGTTTCCCGGGCAGGGCAGCCAGTGGCCGGGCATGGGGCGGCGGCTGCTCACCGAGTCGCCGGTGTTCGCCGCCCGCTTCGCCGACTGCGCCGAAGCCCTGGCGTCCTATGTGGACTGGTCGCTTGCGGACGTGGTGAACGGCGTCGAAGGCGCGCCGGGTATCGACGCCGCCGAGGTGATGCAGCCGGTGTTGTGGGCCGTCATGGTGTCGCTGGCCGAGGTCTGGCGGGCCGCCGGGATCGTTCCCGACGCGGTGATCGGCCACAGCCAGGGAGAGATCGCCGCGGCGTGCGTGGCCGGGATCCTGTCGCTGGACGACGCCGCCAAGGTGGTGGCGCTGCGGTCGAAGGCGTTGAGCGAGCTGGACGCCGAGGGCGGGATGCTCTCGGCGGTGCTCCCGGCCGATCAGGCCGCGGAGATCCTCGAACCCTGGGGCGACCGGCTGTCGGTCGCCGCGGTCAACAGTCCCACCGCGACGGTGGTCTCCGGCGAGCCCGAAGCGCTCCTCGAATTCGAGCGGGAACTGCGGTCCCGCAAGGTGCTGCGCTGGCGCATCCCGCAGACGGACTTCGTCGCGCACTCCGCGCTGTGCGAGCCGGTCGAGGAGGTGCTGGCGGAGTCGTTGCGGGACATCGTGCCCACCGCGGGGGACATCCCGTTCTTCTCGACGGTCGAATCGCGGTGGCTCGACGGGACCGCGCTGGACGCCGCGTACTGGTACGCGAACGTGCGCCGCCGGGTGCGGTTCATGGATTCGGTGCTGGCACTGGCCGGGTCCAGGCACCGCACCTTCGTGGAGATCTCCGCGCACCCCGTGCTCACCACCGCGGTCGAGGAGATCTTCGAGTCGCGCGAAGATCTCCCGGACCCCGTGCTGACCGGGACGCTCCGCCGGGACGACGGCGGCGCGGCACGGCTGCTGTGCTCGCTGGCCGAGGCCCACGTGCACGGCCTGCCCGTCGACTGGTCCACCGTCCTCAGTGGACAGAGGGTGGAACTGCCGACCTACGCCTTCCAGCACCAGCGGTTCTGGCCAAGGCCCCACGGCGCCGCCGTGGACGGCGCCGCGGACCTCGGGCTCAGCCCGGTCGGCCATCCTCTGCTGGGCGCGGCGGTCGACCAGGCCGTGGGCGGTGGACTGCTGTTCACCGGCCGGGTGTCGCTGCGGACGCATCCGTGGCTGGCAGGCCACGTGGTGCGCGGGACGGCCGTCCTGCCCGGCGCGGCGTTCGCCGAGCTGGCCTTCGCCGCGGGCGAACGGTCCGGCTGCGCCCGTGTCGAGGACCTGACCCTGGAAGCGCCGCTGGTGCTTCCGGAGGACGGCGCGGTCCGGGTGCAGGCCGTCGTCGGCTCCCCGGACGCCGCCGGACGGCGCGAACTGAGCGTGTACTCGCGGCCCGCTGAGGCCGCCGAGGATCTGCCGTGGACCCGGCACGCATCCGGCTTGCTCGCCCCGACCGCCGAGGTCGTCGAGCCCGCGCGGGACGCCGACTTCGCCGAATGGCCGCCGGTGGGTGCCGAGCCGGTCGGGATCGACGGGTTCTACGCGGCCACCGCCGAGGGCGGATACCTGCTCGGAGCGGCGTTCCAGGGGCTCGAAGCGGTGTGGCGACGCGGAACCGACGTGTTCGCCGAGGCGACGCTGCCCGAGGACTTCGCCGCCGACGCGGCCGTGTTCGGCCTGCACCCGGCCCTGCTCGACGCCGCCCAGCAGGCCGGGGTGTTCGCCACCGGCGGCTGGGAGTCCGGGGAGACCTGGCTTTCCTTCGGCTGGACCGGATTGTCGGTGCACGCGACCGGCGCGAAAACCGTGCGGGTCCGGCTGCGCCAGGAGGAAGGCGGCGGGCTGTCGATGGCCGCGGCGGACGTCACCGGCGCCGCGGTGTTCACTGTGGACTCCGTGGTGATGCGCAAGGCGACCGGTGCCGACCGGTCCGCCCCGGCCACCCGAGCCGGGGACGCGCTGTTCGGAGTGGACTGGACACCGGTGCGCGTCGCGTCCCCGGCTCCGCGGGGCCGGTGGATCGTCCTCGGCGAGGATCCGGACGGACTGGCCGCCGGGCTCGCCGTCGCCGGAGTCGACGTCGGCTCGTACGACACGCTCACCGAACTCGCGGAGGCCGTCGATGCGGGCGAGCCCGCTCCGGAGATCGTGCTGGCCTGTCTGCCGGGACCCGGCGGCGCGTCGCCTGCGGACCGCGCGCGGCGCGTGACCGGGGACGTTCTCGGGCTGGTGCAGCAGTGGCTGACCGAGGACCGGTTCGACCCCGCCCGGCTCGCCGTGGTGACCAGGGCGGCGGTCGCCACCGCGCCCGGCGAGGACGTCACCGACTTCGCGGGGGCCGCGGTCTGGGGCCTGGTCCGCTCGGCGCAGTCGGAGAATCCGGACCGGCTGGTCCTCGTCGACCTGCCCGCCGCGGGCGACGGCGATCCGGCGGCCGCCATGGTCGCGGCGCTGGGCTCGCCCGAGCCGGAACTCGCGGTGCGGGCGGACGGCGTCCGCACGCGACGGCTCGCGCGGCCCGCGGAAGGCTTGGCCGTGCCGGCCGGTGGAGAGCCGTGGCGGCTCGCCGGTACGGCGGACGACCTCGTGCTGCGGCCGTGCCCGGAGCCGGCCTTGCCCCTGGAGGAGAGCCAGGTGCGGGTCGCGGTCCGTGCGGCGGGGCTCGACCGGGCCGACGTCCTCGGCGGGAACGGTCCGCTGGGCCGGGAGATCGCCGGGGTGGTGGTGGCGACCGGGCCGGGGGTCGGCGGGCTCGCGCCCGGCGACCGCGTGCTGGGCGTGGCGCCCGGCGCGTACGGGCCGCTCGCGGTGACCGGTGAGCACCAGCTCGCGCCGATGCCCGGGGACTGGACGTTCGCGACCGCCGCGTCCGTGCCGGTCGCGTTCACCGCCGCCTGGCAGGCCCTGTCCGGTACCGCGCCCGGCAAGCGGGTGCTGGTGCGTCACGCCGCGAGCGGGGCGGGGCTGGCCGCGGCCGCCGTCGCCAGGCACCTCGGCCTCGAGGTCTTCGGCACCGCGGAGCCCGGCCGGTGGGCGGCGCTCGCCGAGTTCGGTTTCGACACCGCGCATTTGGCTTCGCCCGGCGACTTCGAAGCGAAAGCGTCCACTGTGGACGTCGTGGTGGATCTGCCCCCGGAGGTCGGGGAGGTGAGCTTCGGCGAGGTCCTGACGCGAGTCGTGGATCTGCTCGCCACCGGGAAGCTGCCGTTGCCGCCGGTGCGTGCCTGGGACGTGCGCCGGGCTCCGGAAGCCTTCCGGTCCGTGGCGGGCGGCCGCCTGCTGGGCAAGGCCGTGCTGACCATCCCGCCGGACCCGGTCGTGCCGCGCCGCGCGGGGACCGTGCTGATCACCGGCGGGACCGGAACGCTGGGCGGGGTGGTCGCGCGGCATCTGGCCGACGCGGGCCGGGCCGCCGAGGTCCTGCTGACCAGTCGGTCGGGTCCGTCCGCCGCGGGCGTGCCCGGACTCGCCGCCGGGCTGGCCAGCCGGGGCGTGCCGGTGCGGGTGACCGCGTGCGACGCCGCCGATCCGCGCGCACTGGCCGGGGTCCTCGACCGGGAACCGGCGCTGACCGGGGTGGTGCACGCGGCCGGGGTGCTCGACGACGGGGTGATCGGATCGTTGACCCCGGAGCGCGTCGACACCGTCATGCGGCCCAAGGCGGACGCCGCCTGGCATCTCGACCGGCTCACCCGGCACCGCGACCTCGACATGTTCGTGTTGTTCTCGTCGGCGGCGGCCACGCTCGGCGCGCCGGGGCAGGGCAACTACGCCGCGGCCAACGGCGTCCTCGACGCCGTCGCCGCGCACCGGCGTGCCGAGGGCCTGCCCGCCGTGTCGCTCACCTGGGGCCTGTGGGCCGACGCGAGCGGAATGACCGAGGGACTGGGCAGCACCGACCGCGCCAAGTTCGCGCGCACCGGGATCGGCACGCTGAGCACCGAGCAGGGCCTGGCGTTGTTCGACCTCGCACTGGACCGGGACGAGGCGCTGCTCGTGCCCACGCCGCTGGACGTGCCCGTGCTGCGCGCGATCGCCAGGGCGGGCGGGCGCCTGCCCGCGGTGCTGCGCGGTCTCGCCCCCGCGCCGCGGGTGGTGCAGGATGTGGCCGCCGGCCCGGCGCTGCGCGAGCGCTTCGCCGGGGGCACCGGCCCGGAACGGGAACGGATGCTCGTCGAGCTGGTGCGGGAACAGGCGGCGGCGGTACTCGGCCACGGCGACCCGGAGGCGGTGGAGATCGACGGCGGTTTCCTGGAACAGGGCCTGGATTCGCTGACCGCCGTGGAGTTCCGCAACCGGCTGGGCATGGTGACCGGGCTGCGGCTGACCGGGGCGCTCGCCTTCGACCACCCGACCCCCGCGCTGCTCGCCGCGTATCTGTGCACCCGGCTCGCCGATGAGATGTCCACAAAGGACGCTTCGGCGCCGGTGACGCGGGACCCGCGCCGGTACACGGCGTCGGGTACGGACACCGGCACGTCACTGGATT
The DNA here is from genome assembly GCF_042739895.1 of Amycolatopsis sp. NPDC059021. Classification (NCBI taxonomy): domain Bacteria; kingdom Bacillati; phylum Actinomycetota; class Actinomycetes; order Pseudonocardiales; family Pseudonocardiaceae; genus Amycolatopsis; species Amycolatopsis sp. NPDC059021. Next base: position 97,756 of record NZ_JBHYIQ010000009.1, on the reverse strand, counting down.
CGCTGACGACGCTGTATCTGCGCGCGGCGAGGGAAGGCCGGGCGGCCGAGGTGATGCGGCTGGTGAGCGGACTGGCGGAGTTCCGGCCGAAATTCGCCGGAGCGTCCGAAGTGGACCGGATGCCGCCGCCGGTGCCGGTCTCCCGCGGCCCGGCCCTGCCGGGGCTGATCTGCCTGCCCTCCTTCGCGGGCACGGCGGACGCGCGGGAGTTCGCCAGGTTCGGGCGCGGTTTCCGCGGCGTGCGCGCGGTGTCGGCGCTCGCCACGCCCGGGTTCGCCGCCGGCGAGCCGCTGGCCGCGAACACCGGCGCGCTCCTGGACGTCTACGCCGCGAGCGTGCGAAAGTTCGTCGACGGCAAGGTGTTCGCGCTCGCCGGGTACTCGTCGGGCGGTCTGGTCGCGCACGCGCTGGCGGCGCGGCTGGCGGAGGCGGGCAGCACGCCCGCGGCCCTGGTGCTGATCGACACCTTCGCCCCGGAGAGCGCGGGCGTGCCGGAGGAGATCCTGGCGGCGCTGCCGGGTGCGGTGCTCGCGAACGCGCACGCACAGGAGAACGTGGGCGGTGACGACTGGCTCACCGCGCTGGCCCACTACTACGCGTTCGACTGGCGGGGGCTGCCGCGGCTGGACGTCCCGACCCTGCTCGTCCGCGCGGCCGACCCGGTCGGCGGCGGGTCCGGGGAGGTCTCCGGCGCGCCGGATTCCCCATGGGAGTTCTCCGGTGCCGTCACGAAGGTGGTCGTGCCGGGGGACCACTTCACGATGATCGGCGAACACGCCGAAACGACCGCGCGGGCCGTCGGGGAATGGCTCGCCGAACAACAGGGCGGTTCAGATGAGTGAACACACCGGACACCGGCTCGCCGTCATCGGCGCCGGGGTCATGGGAACCAACATCGCGGCGCTGGCGATCGGGCACGGCGTCCCGGTCGTGCTCGTCGACGTCGCCGACGAGGTGCTGGCGACCGCGCGCGCGACGGTCGGGCAGAAGCTCAAACACGCCCAGCTGATGGGCGTCCTGCCCGCCGGGCGTGCGCGGGGTGAGCTGGTCACCAGCACGTCGCCGTCGGACGCGGCGGACGCGACCACGGTCATCGAGGCGGTCGTCGAGATCGCCGAAACGAAGGCGAAGGTGCTGACCGAGGTCGCCGGCCTCGTGCGTCCCGGCACGTTGCTGATCTCCAACACCTCGTGCATCCCGATCGACGAGATGGCCGGCTGGGTGGGCCGTGGCGACGAATTGGTCGGCGTGCACTTCATGAACCCCGCGTACCTGATCAAGATGGTCGAGGTCATCCGCGGCACCGCGACGAGCGACGCGACCATGGAGCGGGTCGTCGCCCTGCTGACCGCGCTGGGCCGCGAGGCGCTGGTGATCAGGGACGCGCCGGGCTTCGTGATCAACCGGCTCCTGCACCCGCTCATCAACCGCGCCGCGATGCTCGTGCAGGAGGGCGTCGCTTCGGCGGAGGTCGTCGACGGCCTGCTGCAGGGCTGCCTCGGCCATGCGACCGGTCCGCTGCGCACCGCCGACCTGATCGGCATCGACAACCTCGTCGACTCGCTCAATGTGCTCCACGAGCGCACCGGCGACCCCGAATGTGCCCCGTGCGACCTGATGCTCGAAAAGGTCCGCGAGGGACAGCACGGCCGGAAAACCGGTCGTGGTTTCTACGACTACGGAAAGACGGCCCGATGACCACGGCTAACGAGACCATTGACGCGAAGGCCGTAGAGGCCGAACTGCTGCAGTTCCTCGGCGAACGGATCAAGGCGCCGGTGACGCCCGACCAGGACCTGTTCGGGGCCGGGCTGGTCTCCTCGATGTTCGCCATGCAGCTCGTGGTGCACCTGGAAGAGGCCTACGACATCGAGATCGTCGGGCCCGAGCTGACGCTGGACCACTTCCGGAGCGTGCAGGCGATGACCGCGCTCGTGCTGCGGCTGCGCGAAAGTGCCGGATCGGATGGGTGAGCCCGCGCTCCTGGACGAGCTGACCTTCCTCGACGAGCTCATCGGCGACGGCCCCCGTGAGTGGGACCTCGCCGGTGAACTCCCGGCCGGTCTCCTGCGCAAGCTCGGCGGCATGGGCGTCCTGTGCGCCGAGGTACCGGAGAGGTTCGGTGGCCTCGGCGCGGACAGCAGGCGCAACGGCGAGCTGACCGCGCACGTCGGCGGCCTGTGCAGTTCGCTGCGCAGCATCATGACCTCGCAGGGCATCGCCGCCACCGCGGTGCGCAGGTTCGGCGACCGGGCGCAGCGGCAGCGTTATCTCGCCGAGCTGACCGGCGGAAAGCTGGCCGCGGTCGGGTTCAGCGAACCCGGCGCGGGAAGCGACCTGTCGGCCATGACGACGCGGATTCGTCCCGACGGCGACGACGTGGTCGTCACCGGGGAGAAGCGGTGGGTCACCGGCTCGCGCTACGCCGACCTGCTGATGATCCTGGGGCGCCACGGCGAGGACGCGGCCGCGGTGATGGTGCCCGCGGACGCTCCCGGCGTGCGTGTCGAACCGGTGCCGGATCCGGTCGGCTGCCGCGCGGCCGGGCACGCGCGAGTGATGCTGGACGACGTCCGGCTGCCACTGTCCACTGTGCTCGGTGGCGGGCGGCAGTCCCTGCCGCTGCTGTTCACCACGGCGTTGTCCTACGGCCGCATGTCGGTGGCCTGGGGCTGCGTCGGGATCCTGCGTGCCTGTCTGGGCGCGGCGACCGCGCAGGCGCGGCTGCGTGAGCAGTCCGGCAAGGCGCTGGGGGAGCACCAGCTCGTCGCCGGGCACCTGGCCGATCTGTTCGTCGACGAGCAGGCGGCCACCCAGGTGTGCCGGTACGCCAGCGAACGCTGGGACGCCGGTGCGCCGGACATGGCGGTCGCGGCGGTGCTCGCCAAGCATGTCGGCGCCACGCACGCCGCGCGGTCGGCGGCGGTCGCGATGCAGGTGCTCGCGTCCTGGGGTGCCGAGGACGGGCACGTCGTCGCCCGCGCGTACCGCGACGCGAAGCTGATGGAAATCATCGAGGGCAGCAACGAGATCTCGCGGCTCGTGCTCGCCCGGCACGCACTCGACCACTTCTGAGACCTGAGAAACCCGTGGAACTGGAGGGATCCCCGTGTCCGACGAGCCGACCCTGGTCAAGTGCCTGGTCTGGGACCTGGACAACACGCTGTGGCGCGGCACCCTGCTGGAGGACCCCGAGGTCGTGCTGCCCGACGAGATCCGCGCGGTGATCGTCGAGCTCGACTCCCGGGGCATCCTGCAGTCGGTGGCCAGCAAGAACAACCACGACCACGCCTGGGCGCGGCTGGAGGCACTGGGCATCGCCGAGTACTTCGTGCTGCCGCGCATCGGCTGGGGGCCGAAGTCCGGGTCGGTCAAGGCGATCGCCGACGAGCTCGGCTTCGCCTTGAAGACGATCGCGTTCATCGACGACCAGCCCGCCGAACGGGCCGAGGTCTCCTACCACCACAAGGAAGTCCGCTGCTTCGACGCGGGGCAGGCGCGGGAGCTTCCCGGGCTGCCGGACTTCAGCCCCGCGGTGGTCACCGTCGATGCGAAGCGGCGCCGGTCGATGTACCAGGCGGGGTTCCGCCGCGAGAGCGAGCGGGACTCCTTCGCCGGTCCGGACGAGGAGTTCCTGCGCTCGCTCGACCTGGTCATGGAGATCAAGCGCGCGGACGAGATCGATCTGTCGCGGGTGGAGGAACTGACCCTGCGCACCAGCCAGATGAACGCCACCGGGGTGCACTACTCGGACGCCGATCTGCGCGCGCTGCTGGCCGACCCGGGTCACGAGGTGCTGACCGTCACGCTGACCGACCGGTTCGGCCCGCACGGCGCGGTCGGCGTCCTGCTGCTCGGGTACCACGAATCCGTGTGGCACCTGAAGCTGCTGGCGACGTCGTGCCGCGTGGTGTCCTTCGGCGCGGGCGCCGCGCTGCTGAACTGGCTGGTCACCGAGGCGGCGGAGGCGGGCGTGCACCTCGCGGCGGACTTCCGGCGCACCGAGCGCAACCGCATGATGGACATCGCCTACCGCTTCGCCGGGTTCACCGACGACGCCTGCGCGTGCCTGGCCGAGCTGGGCGGCGACGACCGCGGCGACGTCCAGTTCCGGCACCTGGTCGCCCAGGCCCGTCCGGCACCCGCCACGATGCGGCTCGTGGCACCGAAACTGGCCGAGAACCAGCTCGCCGGGCGAGCGGGCTGAATCGGGGGCTCAAGCGCCCCGAAGTGGCGTCGGGTGCATCGGACGCATCCGATACGGCGTCAGGAGCGGTGTTCAGGTGGCGCCGCCCCCGCGGTTGAACGCGTTTACGGCACCCGCGGCCCCTGGAACACTGAATCGTTCCGGGGACCCGGCGCCGGTGATGGTCACCCACGCCCTGCCCCGCGCGGGGTGTGGCGCGTACGGATGGGAGCGCTGGAATGCTCGAGGAGCCCCTCGCGATCGTCGGCATGAGCTGCCGCTATCCCGGTGGGATCGGCTCGCCGGAGGACCTGTGGCGTGTCGTGGCGGACGGCCGCCACGTCGGCGGAGGCGGGTTCCCCGCCGACCGCGGCTGGGATCTCGGCGCGTTGCTCGGTTCCGGTGGCACCGCCGCGAAGTCCATTGTGGATAGTGGTGGGTTCCTCGACGACGTGGCCGGGTTCGACGCGGCGTTCTTCGACATCTCCCCACGCGAGGCCACGGCCATGGATCCACGGCAGCGCCTGGTGCTGGAGACCGCGTGGGAAGTCCTCGAGCGGACGGGGATCGCGCCGGCGTCGTTGCGCGGCACCCGGACCGGCGTCTTCCTCGGCGCCGAGGCCGGCGACTACGGTCCCCGGCCGCACGAGGCACCCGGCACCGTGGCCGGCCGGTTGTTCACCGGTACCGCGGGGAGTGTCCTTTCCGGACGCGTCGCCTACGTCCTCGGCCTGAACGGACCTTCGCTGACCGTGGACACCTCGGCGTCGAGTTCGCTGGTCGCGGTGCATCTGGCCGTGTCCGCGCTTCGCCGCGGCGAGTGCACGCTGGCGATCGCGGGCGGCGTGTCGGTGATGGCGCTCCCGGGGAACTTCGTCGCCTTCAGCGCCTTGCGGGCACTGGCCCCGGACGGCCGGTGCAAGCCGTTCTCCGCCGACGCCGACGGCACGGCCTGGTCCGAGGGCGTCGGCATGATCGCGCTGGAACCGCTTTCCGCGGCCCGGCGCGCGGGGCATCCGGTGCTGGCCCTGATCCGGGGCTCCGCGATCAACTCCGACGGGGCGAGCGAGAGCCTGACCGCCCCGGACGGCGACGCGCAGCAGGCGGTGATCCGGGCCGCGCTCGCCGACGCCGGACTGACGCCCGGCGACGTAGACGCAGTGGAGGCACATGGGACCGGCACCCGGCTGGGTGACCGGACCGAGGCGGCCGCGCTGCTCGCCGCATACGGCGGAGACCGCCCGAGGGACCGGCCCCTGCTGGTCGGCTCGGTGAAGTCCAACCTCGGCCACAGCCTCGCCGCCGCGGGCGTGGCAGGCGTGATCAAGACCGTGCAGGCCCTGCGGCACCGGACGCTGCCCGAGTCGCTGCACATCACCGAGCCGGCGCCCGGCGTCGACTGGTCGGCGGGTGCGGTCCGGCTGCTCACCGAACCGGCGTCGTGGCCGGACACCGGCCGCCCGCGCCGGGCAGGCGTGTCCGGCTTCGGCATCGGCGGCACGAACGCGCACGTCATCGTCGAGGAGCCGCCTGCCGCCGAGCCGCGCGCGGCCGGGGAACACACGCCGGTGCTGGCCTCCGGGCCCTACGCCTTGACAGTGTCCGGCCGTACTCCCGGAGCGCTGTCGGCCCAGGCTGGCCGGATACGGGCGCTGACCGGCGAATCCGGGCCGGAGCCCGCCGATCTGGCGTGGTCGATGGCCACGACCCGCTCGGTGTTCGAACACCGGGCCGTCGTGTTCGGCGCGGATCGGGGCGAACTGGCGGCCGGTCTCGCCGCGGTGTCCGCCGACCGGCCCAGCGCTTCCGTCGTCACGGGAGTGGCCGGGACGACGTCGCCGGTGGTGTTCGTGTTCCCGGGTCAGGGCAGCCAATGGGTCGGGATGGGCCGTGAACTGGCTTCGTCGTCGCCGGTGTTCGCGGCCCGGCTGGCCGAGTGCGCCGAGGCGTTGTCGTCCTCTGTGGACTGGTCACTGGACGATGTGCTGGCGGGTGCGTACGGATTCGAGGCGGCCGACGTCGTCCAGCCCGCGCTCTGGGCCGTGATGGTGTCCCTCGCCGCCGTCTGGGAGGCCGCGGGGGTTGCGCCGGACGCGGTGGTGGGGCATTCGCAGGGCGAGATCGCCGCCGCCGCGGTGGCGGGGATTCTGTCCCTCGAGGACGCCGCGCGCGTGGTTTCCCTGCGCGCCAGGGCTTTGCGGACGCTGGCCGGGCGCGGCGGGATGATGGCCGTCGAGCAGGCCGCGGACGTCGTCCGCGAGTGGATCGGGCCATGGGGCGAGAAGCTGTCGGTCGCCGCGATCAACGGTCCACTGTCGACAGTCGTGTCCGGTGATCCGGCGGCGTTGCGGGCGCTCGCCGGGGCACACGGCGACGTGCGGACCCGGGTGATCCCGGTGGACTACGCCTCGCACGGTGCCCAGGTGGGCGAGCTGCGCGAAGAGATCCTCGCCGCACTGGACGGGATTTCCCCGCACGAAGCGCGAATTCCGATGATCTCCGCGATGAGCGGCGAGATGCTCGCCGGGCCGGAGCTGGACGCCTCGTACTGGTACGCCGGCCTTCGCGAGCCGGTCGAATTCGCCCGTGCGGTGCGGATACTCGCGGAGAGCGGGCACCGGATCTTCGTCGAGACCTCCCCGCACCCGGTGCTGACCGCCGCCGTGACCGACACCGCCGGTGAAGCCGTCGTCACCGGCACGCTGCGCCGCGACGACGGCGGTCCCGGCCGCCTGCTGCGTTCGCTGGCCGAGGTCCACGTCCGCGGCGTCACCGTGGACTGGGCGGCGGTGCTGCCCGGCGGCGAACGGGTCGACCTGCCCACCTACGCGTTCCAGCACCGGCGGTTCTGGCTGGACGGCGGCGAGCCGGCCGCTCACCCGGTTTCGATCGAGCCCGTGGAGTCCACTGAGGACACCGGGAAGTCCCTCCTGCGCGAGCGCCTTGCCGTGCTGCCGGAGGCGGACCGGACGCGGGAACTGCTCGATCTCGTCCGCACGCACGCGGCGGCGGTACTCGGCCACTCCGGGCCGGAGCAGGTGCGGGCGGAACGCACGTTCAAGGAACTCGGTGCCGACTCGGTGACCGCGGTGGAACTGCGCAACCGGCTGGCCGCCGTCACGGCGCTCCCGCTGCCGGCCGGCCTCGTCTTCGACCGGCCCACCCCGGTCGCCCTGGCCGGATACCTGCGGGCCGAACTACTGGGGGACGGCGAGGACGTCGAAGTGGCCACGGCCACGGCGTTCGACGGCGAGCCGATCGCGATCGTCGGCACCGGATGCCGTCTGCCAGGGGGAGTGTCCAGCGCCGAGGAACTGTGGGAGGTCGTCAGCGCGGGCACGGACCTGGTCGCGGGCTACCCGGCGGACCGGGGCTGGGATCTCGGCGGGCTGGCCGGTTCCGGCGGCGGTTTCGTGCGTGGGGTGGCCGATTTCGACGCCGGCTTCTTCGGGATTTCGCCGCGCGAAGCGGTCGCGATGGATCCACAGCAGCGGGTGCTGCTGGAGGTGTCCTGGGAGGCGCTGGAAGGGGCCGGAATCGACCCGGCGTCGTTGCGAGGCAAGGATGCCGGCGTGTTCGCGGGGGCTTTCTCCTCCGGCTACGGCGGCGGCCCGAACGGCGTGCTGGACGCCGGTGAGCGGAGCGGGCACCTGATGACCGGCATCTCGTCGAGTGTCCTTTCCGGACGGATCGCCTACACGTTCGGGCTGGAGGGCCCGGCCGTTACGGTGGACACCGCGTGCTCCTCCTCGCTCGTCGCGCTCCACCTGGCGGTCAGGGCGCTGCGCTCGGGCGAGTGCTCGCTCGCCCTCGCGGGCGGGGTCACCCTGCATGCGACGCCGGAGTGGCTCGTCTGGTTCACCCAGCAGGGCGGCCTGGCCTCGGACGGCCGGTGCAAGGCGTTCGCGGAGCCCGCCGACGGCATGGGCATGGCCGAAGGAGCCGGAATGCTGGTGCTGCAACGGCTTTCCGACGCGCGGCGCGACGGGAACCCGGTGCTCGCGGTGATCCGGGGCAGCGCGGTGAACTCCGACGGCGCGTCGAACGGGCTGACCGCGCCGAACGGCCCGGCGCAGCAGCGGGTCATCCGCGCGGCGCTGGCGGACGCCGGTCTGTCCACTTCGGACGTGGAGGTCGTCGAGGCACACGGCACCGGGACGAGGCTGGGTGACCCGATCGAGGCGAACGCGCTCATCGCCACCTACGGTCGTGACCGGGACGCCGCCCGGCCGGTGCTGCTGGGCACGGTGAAGTCGAACATCGGCCACACGCAGGCCGCCGCGGGCGTCACCGGGGTGATCAAGATGGTGTCCGCGCTGCGGCACGGCGTCGTCCCCGCGACCTTGCACGCCGCGACGCCGACGTCGCGGGTGGACTGGTCGCCGGGTGCCGTCCGGCTGGCGACCGAGACGACCCCGTGGCCGGAGGGCGGCGGGCCGCGGCGGGCGGGCGTGTCGTCGTTCGGGATCAGCGGCACCAACGCGCACGTGATCCTCGAGCAAGCCCCCGAGGCGGAGATTCCCGAGCCCGTCGCCGAACGAGAGCTGCCGGTGCCGGTGTGGCCGCTGTCCGGCCGGACCCCGGACGCGGTGGCCGCCCAGGCGCGACGGCTCGCCGAGCAGCTCGACGAGGCGGCGGACGCGGTGGACGTGGGCTGGTCGCTGGCGACGACGCGGGCGGCGTTGGAGCACCGGGTGGTGCTGACCGGCGGCCGTGATGAGCTGCTGGCCGGGCTGACCGCGGTCGCCGAGGGCGGCGAGGCGCCGAACGCCGTCGCCGGGACGGCCGGGGCCGCGGGCAGGATCGCCTTCGTCTTCAGTGGCCAGGGCGCGCAGCGGCTGGGCATGGGCCGGGAGCTGCGGGCCGCGTATCCGGCGTTCGCGGAGACCTTCGACGCGGTGTGCGCGGAGCTGGACCGGCATCTCGATCGGCCCTTGAAGTCCATTGTGGAAGGCTCGGACGCCGGACTGGTGAACGAGACGCAGTGGGCACAGGCCGGGTTGTTCGCGGTCGAGGTGGCGATCGTCGCGTTGCTGAAGTCGTGGGGTGTCCAGCCGGACGCGGTCGCGGGGCATTCGATCGGTGAGCTCGCCGCCGCGTATGTCGCGGGGGTGTGGTCGCTGTCCGACGCGTGTGCGCTGGTCGCCGCCAGGGGACGGTTGATGCAGGCACTTCCGCGTGGCGGGGCGATGGTGGCGGTGACCGCGGCCGAGGACCGGGTTTCCGGTGTGCTGGAAGGTTTTCCCGGCGCGGCGATCGCGGCCGTGAACGGCCCGCGTTCGGTGGTGCTTTCGGGTGAGGAGGCGGCCGTGCTGGCCGCGGCGGATCTCCTGGCCGAGGGTGGTGCGCGGACGAAGCGGCTCCGGGTCTCGCACGCGTTCCATTCGCCGTTGATGGAGCCGATGCTGGCCGCGTTCGCGGAGGTCGCCCGGTCGGTGACCGGTCACGCTCCGAGGATCCCGCTGGTCTCCGGGTTGACCGGTCGTCCGGTGACGGAGGAGGTACTGGACCCCGGGTACTGGGTGCGGCATGTGCGCGAGGCCGTCCGGTTCGGCGACGCGCTGGCCACGCTGCGCGGGACCGGTGTCCGCACCTTCGTCGAGGTCGGCCCGGACGCGGCGCTCACGCCCATGGCGGCTCCGGCCGAGGGCGAGGCCTGGCTGCCGGTGCTGCGCCGGGAACGTCCCGAGCCCACGACCCTGGTCACCGCGGTGGCGGGCCTGCACGCCCGGGGCGGCGAGGTGGACTGGCCGGGATTCTTCGCCGGTTCCGGGGCCCGGCGGATCGACCTGCCGACCTACGCCTTCCAGCGCACCCGTTACTGGCTCGACTCCGGGAAACCGCCGGACGCCACCGGTCTTGGTCTGTCCACTACGGACCATCCGCTGCTCGGCGCGGCCGTCGAGGTGGCGAACGGCGACGGGTTCCTGCTGACGGGCCGTCTTTCGCTGCGGACGCATCCCTGGCTCGCCGATCACGTCGTCGCGGGATCGGTGGTGGTGCCCGGTACCGCGTTGGCAGAGATGGCGGTGCGTGCGGGCGACGAGGCGGGCTGCGGTCGTGTCGCCGAGTTGCTGATCGAGGCACCGCTGACGGTGCCGGAGCGGGGCGGCGCCCAGGTGCAGGTCACCGTCGGCGCACCGGACGACGACGGACGCCGTGAGCTGGCGATCCATGCCCGGACCGGCGAGGACCCGGAGGGCACGTGGACCCGGCACGTGTCGGGCGCTCTCGCCCCACTCGAATTGTCCTCTGTGGACAGCGAATCGGTGCGGTGGCCGCCCGCGGACGCCACGCCGATCGACGTCGGCGACGGCTTCTACCCGGCACTGGCCGAAAACGGGCTGGCCTACGGGCCCGTGTTCCGCGGCGTCCGGGCGGCGTGGCGACGCGGGGACGAGCTCTTCGCGGACGTCTCGTTGCCCGACGGCGTCGCGGTGGCCGGGTTCGGCGTGCATCCGGCGTTGTTCGACGCGGCGCTGCATGTCCTCGCCCTCGGCGAAGGCACCCGCGTTCCCTTCGCATGGTCGGACGTCGTGGTGCACGCCGCCGGCGCGGTCGCCGCGCGGGTCCGCGTCGCGCCGGCCGACGGCGGTGGCGTGTCGGTGACACTGGCCGACGCCACGGGCGGCCCGATCGTCTCGGTCGGATCCTTGACAATGCGGAACTTCACGCCCGCGGCGCCGAGCGCGGAGGTGGCGCGCGAAGCGCTGTTCCGCCTGGAATGGCAGCACGCCTCCGCCGAGGAGGATGTCGACACCACAGGCTGGGTGCTGCTCGGAACCGCGCCCGAACTGCCCGGCGCGTCGCGTTTCGGAGACCTCGCCGAACTGGCCGACAGCGTCCGTAATGGCACCGAAGTCCCGGACACGGTCGTCGTCGCCAGCTCCGCCCCGGAGAACCCAGTCGGCGGCGCTGTCGACGTGCTCGAGCTGATTCGCGCCTGGCTCGCCGAGGACGCACTGGCCGGGGCCCGGCTGGTCGTCGTCACCGAACGGGCCGTGGACGCCGGGCCGGACGTGCCGGTGCGGGTCGCCGGCGCGCCCGGATGGGGGCTGCTGCGGGTCGCGGCTTCGGAGAACCCGGGACGTGTCGTGCTCGCCGACGTCGACGGATTCGCCGGCGTCGCCGGTCCGCTGGCCGCCGGGATCGCCCTGGGGGAGCCGGAATTCGCCGTGCGCGGCGGGCAGGTGCGTGTGCCCCGGCTGGTTCGTGCCACCGGAGGGCTCGACATCCCCGGCGGATCCGGTGGCTGGGCACTGGGCTACACCGGTCAGGGCACGCTGGAAGCCTTGGCACTGAGGGAAACCGGCGACGATCGGCCGCTGGCACCCGGTGAGGTCCGGGTGGCGGTGCGCGCGGCGGGGGTGAACTTCCGCGATGTGCTGACCGTGCTCGGCGTCTATCCCGGTCCGGCCGGGCCGCTGGGCCTGGAGGCCGCGGGGATCGTGCTCGAAGCCGGCGAGGAGGTGACCGGGCTGGCGATCGGCGACGCCGTGATGGGCGTGTTCACCGGCGCGTTCTCCCCGGTCGCGGTGACCGACGCGCGGCTGCTCGCTCCGGTGCCCGCGGGCTGGTCGTGGGCGGAGGCCGCGGCGGCGCCGGTGGCCTACGCGACCGCATACCACGCCCTGGTCGACTTGGCGGGGCTGGGCGCGGGGGAGTCGGTGCTGGTGCACGCCGCCGCCGGCGGCGTCGGGCAGGCCGCCGTGCAGCTCGCGCGTCACCTCGGCGCCGAGGTGTTCGGCACGGCGAGCCCGGCGAAGTGGCCGGTCGTGCGGGCACTGGGATGCGCGGGCGAGCGCCTGGCCTCCTCCCGCACTCTGGACTTCGAGAAGACTTTCCGCGCCGCGACCGGTGAGCGCGGTGTCGACGTTGTGCTGAACGCGCTGGCCGGTGAGTTCGTCGATGCTTCCCTGCGGTTGACGGCACCTGGCGGCCGGTTCGTCGAGATGGGCAAGACGGATCTGCGTGATCCGGACGAGGTCGGACGCGCGCACGGGGTTTCCTACGAGGCGTTCGACCTGCTCGAGAAGGGCGTACCGGTCATGGGCCCGATCCTGTCCGCGCTGCGCGGGCTGTTCGGGTCGGGGGCGCTGCGGCCGTTGCCGGTGACGTGCTGGGACGTCCGGCAGGCCGCGGACGCGTTCCGCTTTCTGGGCCAGGGCAGGAACATCGGCAAGGTCGTGCTCACCATCCCCGCACCGGCCGGCCCCGAAGGCACGGTTCTGGTCACCGGCGCCTCCGGTGCGCTGGGTGGCCTGGTGGCCCGGCACGTCGTGGCGGGCCGGCGGGCCCGGCACGCGCTGCTGATGTCGCGCCGGGACGTCGCCGCGTCCGGAATCGCCGACACCACGGCCGCCTTGGCGGATCTCGGTGCCCACGTGCGCGTGGTGGCCTGCGACGTCGCCGACCGGGCGGGGACGGCCGCCGTGCTCGACGCGATCCCGGAATCCGCGCCGCTGAAGGCGGTGGTGCACGCCGCCGGAGTGCTCGACGACGCGGTGCTCGGTTCGCTCACCCCGGACCGGGTCGCGTCGGTGATGCGCCCGAAGGCCGGGGGCGCGTGGCTGCTGCACGAGCTGACACGGGACAAGGATCTCGACACGTTCGTCCTTTTCTCGTCCGTGGCGGGGATCTGGGGCAATCCGGGGCAGGGCAGCTACGCCGCCGCGAACGCGTTCCTCGATGCGCTGGCCACGCACCGCCGTCAGCTCGGGCTGCCGGGGACTTCACTGGCCTGGGGGCCCTGGGACCAAGGCATGGCAGGCAGCCTGACGGACGCCGATCGTCAGCGCTTCGGCCGCCAGGGACTGCGGCCGCTCACCGGCTCCGACGGCCTGGCACTGCTCGACGCCGCTCTCGCCGTCGGCGACCCGCTGCTCATCCCCGCCCGCGTGGACACGACGAGTTTCGGCGACGTCGAGCCGCCACCCCTGCTCTCCCACCTCGTCCGCCGCCCGGCCCGGCGCACGGCGAGGAGCGCCGCGCCGTCGTCGGGCCTGGCCGAGCGTCTCGCCGGTTTGCCGCCGGCCGAACGGCAGGAGACCATACTCGGGATCGTGCGCACCCAGGCGGCGCTCGTACTCGGCATGGCAGGCCCCGACGCCGTCGCCGCGGACCGGACCTTCCGCGAACTCGGCTTCGACTCCCTGACCGCGGTGGAACTGCGCAACCGGCTCACCACCGCCACCGGAAGGCAGCTCTCGCCCACGCTCATGTTCGACTACCCGGCGCCCAGCACGCTGGCCGCGTACCTGCTGCGGGAACTCGGCGGGGCCGAACCGGGGCCCTCGCCGGTGCTCGCGGCTCTCGACGACCTGCAGTCGTTGCTGGCGGCCACGGAGGATCCCGCGGAGAAGGCCAAGGCCCTCGCGCGTCTCGAAGGCCTGCTGCGGGACTTCCACACCGGCGTCACCGACGACGAAGCCGGACAACGGGAACTGGCCGAAGCGACCGACGACGAGATCTTCACGCTCATCGACACGGAACTCGGTCTCTCCGACGTGTGACCGGCCGGCCTGTCCTGCTGGTTGTCGCTGCGGACCGTCGACTGTGGAGCGTCAGGCGGGACGCAGACCCTGCCGACGAGCTCGAGGTCTACCGACAGAGCGCAATGGGCCGAGGCGCTTTCCTCGGCCGAGGGGGCGCGGAAATCGCTTCCGCCGCCCGCGAAACGATCGCGAAGAGAGCGCTGACCCGCGTCCTTCGAGGACGATCGAATACCTTGCCCGCTCTCCTGGCGGCGGTGAATGATTGTCCAGGGAAAGGGGCGGAGAGTTATTCCGCCACTTTCGTCAGAGGGAGATCTCGAAGACCAGTCCTGACTCGAGAATGGGAGAAGTCATGCGCTTCAAGCTGAGAAAGGCCGCGGGAGTGGGGTTCGCGGCGGCGGCGTTGATGGGCATCGTCGCCACCGGTACCGCGTCGGCACAGGAGACGAGCCCGGCCGCTTCGGTGAAACCGGCGTCGGTGCTGGAAACACCCCCGGAATGCGAGCAGCTCCACCGGACGAACAACTGCTGGGACTACGTCACCTGGTTCTGGACGTACGGCAACTGCCGGGCGGACCACAACATGTGGGACTACGACCACAGCAAGTACGACACCGCCGACTGCTTCCAGTTCAGTGGCGGCACCAACGTGGGGCTCTACTGGCACCGCCCGTGACCGGGGAAACCATGGGTGAGTGAACCCGGGGCCGTCAGGTGCGGAATGACCTGGCGGCCCTGCGTCTTGGCGTCTGAGCCACGCCTTGACGAAAACGGGCGCGCCAATACCGGATTGAACCAGTGACCTGTTCCGTCCAGGCCCGGCCGGGAAACCCGCCGATGGCGAAGTCCCGGTCGGCTGGCGGCTTTGGCAACGCGGTGTGTTCGGATGCCGCTGCGTGGGAGGGGTCCCCGCGTTGCCACGCTACGTTCGGTGGGACAGGGGGACAACGGAGCGAATCGTGGTGTGGGCGGGGGCAGGGAGGGGCGAGGATGCGGTCCGTGGCGCGGAGGGTATGGGCCTGCGGTGCCGGCGCGATACTGATGGTGGCCATGGGTGGCGTTGCCGGCGCGAGCGGTATGCGCCCGGGTGGTGGCGGCACCGCGCTGTATGTCTCCGTTGACGGCGACGACGGTAATGTGGGGTCCCGGGACGCTCCGTTCCGCACACTCCAGAAGGCCGCGGACGTCGCGGTGCCCGGTACCGTCGTCCATGTCGCGCCTGGCGGCTACGCCGGTGATGTGGTGTTGGCAAAGGCCGGGAAGCCGGGTTCGTGGATCACTTTCCTGTCCGAAGTCCGGCACGCCGCCGTGCTCTCGGGGCGGTTCGCTGTGCAGCGCGAGTATGTCCGGGTGGCGGGCTTCGACATCACTGGGCCGCATATCCGCGACGGAATGGACGTGACGGCGAGCAATACCGTCATCCAGGACAACGAGTTCCACGACATCCACAAATTCGAGCCGAACTCCGATGGCGGCTCCGGATTGACGGTGTTCACCGACGACTACGAGCCGCTGGAGAACGTGGTCGTCGATGGAAATCATGTCTACGATATCGGGCTTTCCGTCGGGGACAACCAGCTCGTGCAGGGCATCTACATTTCGGTGCCGTGCCGCGGGTGCGCGGTGGTCAACAATCTCGTCCACCAGGTCGCTGACTTCGGCATCCATTCCTACCATCGTCCACGATACTGGCTGGTGGCGAACAACACGGTGTTCAACAATGGCAGGGGAATTCTCACCGGCCCCGACTTCACGGTGCTCAACAACATCAGCTTCGGCAACCAGGCGAGTAACTACGATGTACGGGGCACAGCCACGATGTCGCACAATCTTTCCTTCGGCAGTGGCAGTGCGCGGCTGCCCGGCGTGGTCGTCGCGGATCCGCGGTTCGTGAACTATCGGGCTGACGGTTCCGGCGACTATCACCTGGCAATGGGCAGCCCCGGTATCGACGGCGGCACCGCCGCCGGGGCGCCCCGGCACGACATCGACGGCCGAAGGCGACCGCAGGGCCGCGGATACGACATCGGCGCCTACGAGCAGTGACACCGGGCCGGGCTCTGGACGACCGCCACTGCGGCGGTGACGCTTGCGTGATCGTGCCTGGCGTGATCGGTCAGCGCGGCAACCGCGCCGCGGCTGCGTCGGCCAGCCTGGTGGCAGGTTGGCACAGCTGCTCTCCCGCGCCTCCGCGGACCTCGACGATCACCACCTCCAGCTCCGATCGATCCTTGAGGTCGGTGATGGACCGGTACACGATCTGGGCGACGCAGGTTCCGGCGCCGTGGCCGTCGGCCTGAACCCAGGTCTCGCGTCCTCGCAGCCTGATCTGGTCGCCGTCTCTGGAGTACAGCGGTCTGCTGCGGCCGAAGGAGATCGACGCGGAGCGTCCGTCGGTTTTGCTGCCCCACCGGCATTTCCAGTCGCCGAATCCCTGCTCCGGCGGCGTGGCGCCGTCGATCGCCGCGGCTGTCTCGCTGCCGTCGAGCAGCGCGCACGTGCTCAGCCGGAATACCGAGGCGGCGTCGATGGGATGCGCCCGTCTCGGGACCTCGCCCCGCTCCAGCACGCGGGTGGCGCCCGCGGTCAGGGCGTCGGTCATGGCGCACAGGTCGGCGGGCCTGTCGTCGTTGTGCTTGGCGGTGATCACGACTCTGAACGTGTCGGACAACCGGATCGTGCGGCGGCATTCGCCTTGGTTCAGGTCTTGCGGTTCGAACCTGACCGGTGGCGGCTCCGACGAGGGTGCCGCGGGAGTGTTCGGTTCCGGAGGTTCCAATGCGATCCGGACGTCCGCCTCGTCTTTCTTGTCCTCGCTCAGGCGCACCAGCACGTCGCACTGGTTGAGGTAGCCGTTGTCGTAGTCGGAGTCGAGCTGCGGCTGGCCGAACCGGGCGAGCGTGCCGGGATCGGTCAACGCACACGGGTCCGCGGTGCGCGGATCGCCCATCACGCTGCGAAAGTTCGGCGGTGCGAGGGCCTGCACGGGGTGTTCCGGGGATCCGCTGGAAGCCGGCCACAGCTGCCAGACGGTGGCGCCGAGCATCGCGACGGCAACAGTCACGGCCGCGCCGAGGGCGGTGATGCGCCGCGGTCGGCCGCTGGTGCGGTGCAGCATCCGCCGAGCCTGTTCGGCGGTCGGCCTTTTGGCCGGGTCCTGTTCCAGCATCGCGGACAGGACCGGGGCCAGACGCCCGGCGCGCCGCGGTGTCCCGGGAGGCTGGTACGGGGTGCCTTCCACGGTGGCGAACAGCGTGGCGCCGAGCGCGAAGATGTCGGACGCGGATGTCGCGACCCTGCCTTTGGTGACCTCGGGTGCGACGAACCCGCGCGTTCCACCGACCCGGTCGATACCGGTCAGGGTGAGGTCCCGCCAGATGGCGATGCCGAGGTCGGTCAGCTTCGCGGTTCCGTTGCCGGCGACGAGCACATTGCCGGGAGTGATGTCGCGGTGCACGATGCCCTTGGCGTGCATGGCCGCGAGCGCGGATGCGATCTGTGCCCCGATCTCGGCTGCCCGCCGTGGCGGCAGCGTGCCCTCGTTGTTCAGGATTTCGGCCAGATTGGGGGCGGGGAAGTATTCCATCACCAGCAGGCGGTCGTTCCCGTCCGGGATGACGTCGAAGACCGTGACGACGTTCGGGTGCTGCATGCCGGCGCCGATACGCGCCTCGCGCCGCAGCTGGTCCGTGTCACCCGTAGTGGCCCGCTTGACCGCCACCGCACGGCGCAGTTCCTTGTCGGTCGCGCACCAGACTTCTCCCATACCGCCCGCGCCGATCCGTTCCACGAGTTCGTAACGGCCCGCGAGAACCTGCCCCTCGAACACAGCCGGGATGATAGACGGATGGTGGTGAGCATGACGGTCGGGAAGGAATCTGCCACCCAGTCGGCGTAGCCATGATGGGCTGGCGGGACGAACACTGCCGTCGACCGTGCTGTTCCGGAATGGAGCCATGGATTCAAGCCGCACTTTTGCGCGCGTCTGCAGGACGGACTTGACCAGCCCTCGGTTGCGTTTCTCTGCAGGCTGCGGCGCGGCTTGGACGAGGAATTCCACATTGCTCAATGGAGTTCAGCAGGGGTTTGAGCGGCTCCAGCTTCGTCCCTCCGCCGACACGTCGAGGTTGGCGACAAGAGGCCGCCAGTGCCCGTATGCCGGACGGTTCTCATGAGGAATTCCCAGTCGGTGACCACCGCTCTCGGGAGCGGTGGTCGGTCAGGACGGATCGGGGTAGGCGGCGGTGGCGCGGATTTCGACGAGCAGCCCGGGGCTGGCCAGCCCGCTGACGCCGATCAGCGACCAGGCCGGGTAGGGAGGGGTGATCAGGCGCGCCTTGGCCCTGGAGAAGCCGGGCAGGTGCTGGTGGATGTCGACGTGGTAACTGGTCACCTCGACGAGCGCGGACAGATCGAGGCCTTCCAGCCGGAGGATCTCGGCGATGCGCCCGATGGCGATCTCGGTTTGTTCCTCGATGTCGTCGGGGATGGAGCCGTCGGCTCGGCGGCCGATCGTGCCGGCGATGAACAGATGCCCGTGCGAACGAACGGCGGCGGAGTAGCCGAAGTTCGCGAAAGCGCTGACAGTTTTCCCGAACACTTCGGAGTCCTCGGGGACTTCGACGGTGTGGATGCTCATTACGGTGTTCCCCTTTTGTTGTTACTGAATCGCGGGTTTCAGTTGCCCCAGCGGGACGAGCGGAAGGAGTGCTCCATCCGGGTCCGGCCGAACTCCTCACGTTCACGGAGAAGTTCGCCGGGGATCGAGTAGCGGGGCGCGTTGTCCGGGTTTTCCGCGGCCTGTGCGACGATCGCGTCGACGAGCGAACGGATCATGTTCAGCCGCGGGTACACCGCGTGCACGGCATCGGCTTGTTCGTCGGTGACCGCCTCGCCGTGGTTGTTGCCCATCGGGCCGCCGAAGTCGAGCGCGACGCCTTCGCGGACGAGCCTGCACAGTGTGCCGCGGCGCTCCGCGATGCCCGGCGAGGTGTGCAAGGCGATCGCCTGCCACACCTGGTCGGCGTCCGATCCGGGCACCCCGCGTTCGACGAGGAATCCGGCGGCGCGATCGGCGCCCTCGACCTCGAACCGCTGCCGGCGCGGGCCGTCCGCCGCGGTGCCGAGGTCGTGCATCGCGCACGCGGAGAACAACAGGTCGTCGTTGTAGTCGCTGCCCGCGGTCAGGCCGAGGTGACCTGCCAGCAGCCGGGCGAACAGGTAGCTGCGGATGCTGTGGTTGAACACCGGCGGTGTCTCCACCGGGCGGATCAGCTCCACCACGGCCTCGGCCAGCGGGGTACCGGGCAGCGTGAGCAAGTCCGCCGCCCCCTCAGCAGTCGCCTCATGGGTAGGTCCGGTCATGTTCCCAGCGTGCTGGAATCCGCTTTGACCTGGCGATAGGCAAAATTGCCCTACTTCGTTAGGATATTGCCATGACGGCTCATCGGATCGCGATCCTGGCGCTGGACGGGGTCATGCCCCTGGATCTGGCGATCCCGGCGCAGATCTTCTCCGCTCGGCCGGAGACCCCGTACGAGACGACCGTGTGCACCTTCGACGCGAAGGTGCACACCACCGGGGGGTTCGCGGTGGTCGCCGAGGGAGGTTTGGCACAGGTGCGCGCTGCCGACACCGTGATCGTGCCGGGATCCGAGCCACCCTGCCGGCAGCCGGAAGCCATGCTCGCCGCGCTGGCCGAGGCGCACGAGCGGGGCAAGCGGATCGTGTCGATCTGCACGGGAGCGTTCGCGCTGGCCGCCGCGGGCGTGCTGGACGGTCTGCACGCCACCACCCACTGGCGGTACGTCGATGATTTCCAACGCGATTTCCCCGCTGTGTCAGTGGATCGCGACGTGCTCTACGTCGACGAGGGCGACGTCCTCACCTCGGCCGGAGTGTGCTGCGGCATCGACCTGTGTCTGCACATCGTGCGCCGCGACCTCGGCGCGACAGTCGCCAACCGGATCGCCCGCGGCCTGGTCGCCGCGCCGCACCGCGAAGGCGGACAAGCCCAGTACGTGCCCGCCCCCGTCGCGGTGCCCGGCGACGCGTCGTTGTCCGACACTCGCGAGTGGGCTCTACAACGCCTCGGCGAGCAGGTCACACTACGCCAACTCGCCCGGCACGCGGGTCTCTCGCAGCGCACCCTCATGCGCCGGTTCGCTGAGGAGACCGGCACGACCCCCTTGCAGTGGTTGCTCGACGCCCGTCTTGGCCGGGCACGAGAACTTCTGGAGACCACCGACCACCCAGTGGAGCACGTGGCACGTGACTGCGGACTCGGCACGGCCGCCAACCTGCGCCTGCACTTCCGACGCGTGCTGGACACCACCCCCACCGCCTACCGGCGCACCTTCCGGAGCTGAACCCGGCTCGCTCCCCGCCACCTTCGCTGCCGCAGTCCGGGACAGTTCAGGACGACACCACGCCACCTGTAACGTCCGCCTGTTCGGGAAAGATCACTACGAGGGCGCGGAAACCCTGAATGGACGACCGTGTCACCGCACACAGAGCTCAGCCACCAGGAAGAACCATGAGAACCGCTGTCAGGCCCTTGACCATCACCGCGATCTGGCTGATCGCCGCCGGGGCCGCGCTGCTGGGCACGGGATTCCTCTTCGAGATCACCACGCCACCTCATACCGGTGCCAATATCGGTTCCGCCGGCTGCTTCTTCCTCGGCCTGTGCGCCACAGGGATGGGCCTGGTGCTCGGCGTGGTGGCAACACTGGCTTGGCTGCTGGGGAGGCGGGGTGATCGACATCCCCCTGCCCTGCTCCTGGCCTGGGAAAAGCGTCTCAGGCGCTCGACCATCGCCGCGGTGGGCCTGATCACCAGCGGGGCCATCGTACTGAGCTGGGGAACCTTCGTCTTCACCAACCAGAGCGCGCCCGCCGGTATGGAAAGCGCGGTCATCGGCATGGAAAATGCATATCCGTTTTTCCTGGCCGGCCTCGGCATTACCATTGCCGGCTTGCTCGCGGGGACTCCACCCGCGTTGTACTGGTGGTCGCGACGAAGGAGCGGTGTCGATCGCTGAGGTCGTGCGCACGGTGCTGACGTACTGACCGCGATCGTGTCGGTGGAGGACTTCACCGAGGCACAGCTGAAACGGAAGGCGATGGCGGCTGGCGGGTTGCGGGCCGCACGGAAAACCGAGCGAGCGGGACGGGCAACGAAGCGTGTGTACCTGTTCCGGGGTTGCTTCGCTGCGCGGTCGCTCAGCTTGGTGCCCGCGGCGAAATCGCCCTGGGCCCGGAGGTCGATCGTGATGTTCCGCTGAAGCGCGAAGGTCTCCTCGAGCACCTCGACGGCGCGCGGCGAGGAGGCCCGGCCGGGCGCGGCGCCAGTCCGTTTGCCGCGGCAGAACATCCCGGAATGCGAAAAGGATTCAGTGATGTCGAAATTTTGGCACTTGCGGTGTATTCGAATGGCGGCGGATGCTCATCGGTGTACGAACGTCGGCGTTCGCCCTTCCGCAGTCCGTTGCCGACGGCCCGGCCGGCAGGGTTGGTTGCCGGACTTTTTCACCGTCCACCTTGGACTTGGAAGTGGCCGACCCGTATTCGCGCCGGCCGCCGCGACCGTACGGGACCGTTCGTCCGCCAGTTATGACAACGATAGCAAGACAGGACAGATTGGCGTGAACTCGACGAACGTCGATTGCACACGTCGGCTCGCCGTGGCATGGTCTCTCACCATCAGACCCCGGTTCGTGGCCAGGAGCAGAATCCACTTCCTGGTGCGCGGGAGGCACTCTCCGGTTGTCTGACAACGTTGTCATCGACGGTTCGCGCGGTGGCGCGCGGCGGAGAGGGAAGAAACCCATGTCGAGTACATGGTCACGGCGCGTCAGACGCGTCCCCGCGGTGATGCTCGTCCTCCTGGCGCTCGCGGCGAGCGCGACCGCGGTCACCTCGGCGAGCGCCGCGACGCTCGCTCTCACCCAGTACGTGAACCCGTTCATCGGTACCGACGACAGCAACGCGCCCAACCCGGTGCCGGGCGGGGCGGGCGGCAGTACTTACCCCGGCGCGGTGGTGCCGTTCGGCATGGTGCAGTTCAGCCCGGACACGCCCACCGCGTCCCCCTCGGGTTATCGCTACGGTGACACCAAGATCGAGGAGTTCAGCCTCACCCACTTCAACGGCGCCGGCTGTCCCAACAACGAAGACCTCGGCCTGCTGCCGGTCACCGGCGCGCTCGGGAAGTCCCCCGGCACCAATTGGACGAGCTACGCGAGCGGCTACACCAAGGCCAGCGAATCGGCCGCGCCCGGCTACTACAAGAACAAGCTCGACACCTACAACACCACCGCCGAGCTCAGCGCCACCCAGCGCACCGGCATGCTGAAGCTGACCTACCCGAACACGACCAGCGCCCGGCTGCTGGTCAACACCGGCCGCAGCGCCACCGGCAGCCGCGACGGTTCGATCAGCATCAGCGGCAGCCAGCTGACCGGTTCGGTCACCGGCGGCGGGTTCTGCGGCTCGTCGAGGACCTACCGGATCTTCTACGTGATCCAGTTCGACCGCGCGCCCAGCGGGTTCGGCACCTGGCTCGGCGACAAGGTCACCGACGGGTCGTCGAGTGCCAGTGGCACGAACTCGGGCGGCTATCTCACTTTCGACACGTCCGGCAACACGACGGTGCAGGCGAAGGTCGGTATCTCTTTCGTCAGCGTGGCCAACGCGCGGGCGAACCTCGACGCGGAGAACTCCGGGTTCGACTTCGCGGCGGTGCGCGCCGCCGCGGACAAGAGCTGGAACACGGTCCTCAACCGCGTACAGGTCGGCAGTGGCGCCGGTCCGGACCTGCAGAAGTTCTACACGGCCCTGTACCACGTGTTCCAGAATCCGAACATCGCCAGCGACGTCAACGGCCAGTACTTCGGGTTCGACCAGAAGGTGCACACCGCGAACCACACGGTGTACCAGAACTACTCCGGCTGGGACATCTACCGCTCGTGGTCGGCGTTGATCGGTCTGCTGGCGCCGAACGAGGCCAGTGACATCGCGAAGTCGATGGTGCTGGACGGCCAGCAGGGCGGGCTGCTGCCGAAGTGGTCCCACAACAGCAACGAGCACTTCGTGATGACCGGTGACCCCGGTCCGATCATCGTGTCCAGCATGTACGCCTTCGGTGTGCGAGGCTTCGACACCGCCGCGGCGCTGGCGCTGATGGACAAGAGTTCCCACGGCGGCACCATGCAGGGCCGGGCCATCCGTGGGCGCGAAAGCGGCTACCTCGACCGCCACTACATCTACGAGAACCCGTCGGATTCGCTGGAGTACTCCGCTTCGGACTTCGCGATCGCGCAGTTTGCCCGTGCCCTCGGCGACAGCACGAAGTACGACACCTACACGCAGCGGGCGCAGTGGTGGATCAACGTGTTCGGGCGCGACTCCGGGTACATCCAGCCGCGTGGCAGCGACGGCACCTGGGCGTGGCCGGTCACGCCGTCGAGCGACGCGGGCTACACCGAGGGCAACCCGTCGCAGTACACGTGGATGGTGCCCTACAACTACCAGGGCCTGATCAACCTGATGGGCGGGCCCAAGACCGCGATCCAGCGGCTCGACCACCACTTCACCAAGCTCAACGGAGGGCTGACACAGCCTTATTTCTACATCGGCAACGAACCCGAGCACGGTGTGCCGTGGGCGTACAACTACGCCGCCTACCCGCAGGGCACCAGTGCGGCGGTACGGCGCGTGATGAACGAGTCGTTCACCACGGGTGCGGGCGGTCTGCCCGGCAACGACGACCTCGGTGCCACCTCGGCGTGGTACGTCTGGTCCGCGCTGGGCATGTATCCGGCGACGCCGGGCGCGGACGTGCTGGCGCTGCACGGCCCGTTGTTCTCCTCGGTGACCATCAACCGTCCGAACGGGACGGTCAAGATCACCGGAACCGGTGCCGGGCAAGGGGCCCAGTACGTCCAGAACCTGCGCGTCAACGGCACCGCGACGACGAAGTCGTGGATCCGCTACGGCGACATCGCGGGCACTGCGACGCTGGACTACGCGATGGGTTCTTCGCCCAGCGCGTGGGGAACCGGCGCCGCGGACGTCCCGCCGTCGTACAACGACGGGTTCACGCCCCCGGCGACGGCGCCGAACCTGGGCACGAACCTCGCCCAGGGCAAGCCGGCGACCGGGTCGGCGCCGTGCACCTCGGACGAAGCCGCGGCCAAGGCGTTCGACGGCAGCCTGGCGAACAACAGTAAGTGGTGCTCGAACGCGTCGGGCACGAAGTTCCTGCAGGTCGACCTCGGGTCCGCGCGTAACGTGTCGTCGTTCGTGCTCGAGCACGCCGGGCTCGGCGGTGAGACCACCGGCTGGAACACCGGCGCGTTCACCATCCAGACCTCGGTCGACGGGACGAACTGGACGACGGCGGTGAACGTCAGCGGGTCACGAGCCAGCCGCACCTACCATCCGATCACCGCGAGATCGGCACGGTACGTGAAGGTGAACGTCACCACCCCGGCGAACAACGGCAACGGCGCCGCGCGGATCTACGAATTCGAGGTCCACGGCTGATGGTGGCGTGCCAGGAACGGAGGCGCGGGGCTCTACCCGGCGTTCGTCGCCGCAGTCCAGAGTGGACCGTGAGCGTTGACCAGGGTCGCTCGCCGCGCTGGACCATCGAGGAAACGCGGAAGGAATTCAGTACCAGTTCCGGCAACGTCAAGACGTCGGCGAATCCGGCGAACTGGGAGAGCCGCTCGGAATGATCGTGGCTCGCCAACCCTGGCGGGGTGGTGCGAATTCCGTCCCGCCAGGGTTCGAGCCTGTCCTGAGTGGACAATCAGGCCGCCCGGTGGCCCGCCCACCGGACGGTGTCCGAAATCTCCGGAACCGGTCAGGTCTTTGTCAAAGTGTTGACCGCGGGGCGGCGGCAACGGAAAGTCGAATGAGCAGGAAACGTCGGTCTACGGGCCTTGGGAGGCACCGGTGCGGCACAGGTTCATGGCGGCGGTGGTCGCGGCGGTGGTGATCGGGGTGCCTGCCGTCGCTTCGGCGACTCCGGCAACGATGCCATCGGAGTCCGAGCTGGTCGGCGACCCGGCAGGCTACGTCGATCCGTTGATCGGAACCGGGCGTGGCGGCACTTCGGTGGGGGAGATCAACAACTTCCCCGGTCCCGCGGTGCCGTTCGGCATGATGCAGTTCTCCCCAGACACCCAGGGCGCCTACGCGGGCTACCAGTATCACAGCGACCAGATCCGCGGGTTCAGCCTGGATCACGCCTCGGTCGGCTGCACCGCGTTCGGAGACGTGCCGATCCTGCCGGTCACAGGTGGTGTCGGTTCCGCGCCGTGGAACCGCGTCGAGCACTTCACCCACGACGGTGAAAAGGCCGAGCCCGGCTATTACGCCGTGACGCTCGCCGATTCGAAGGTCCGCGCCGAGCTGACCGCCACCACGCGCACCGGCCTCGCCGCGTTCACCTTCCCGGCAGGCGCCGCCGCGCAGGTGCTGGTCAAGGGTGGCGCCAGCCTCGCGGGCAATTCCCACGCGGACCTGAAGATCACCGGCGACCGTGAGGTCAGCGGGTCGGCGACCACCGGCAGGTTCTGCGGTAAGCCCAACAAGTACACCGTCTATTACGCCATCACCTTCGACAAGCCGTTCACCGCGCACGGTACCTGGGACGGCTCGGCGGTGAAACCGGGTACTGACAGCGTCGAGTCCGCCAAGGCGGGCGCGTACCTGTCCTTCGGCGCGGAACGCCAGGTGCGTGCCAAGGTTTCGATGTCCTATGTGGACGTCAATGGCGCGAAGGCCAACATGGCGGCGGAGATCCCGGGCTGGGACTTCGGGGCGGTCCGGAAGTCCACAAGGGACCGGTGGGAGGTCACGCTGGGCAAGGTCCGCGTGGCGGGCAAGGACACCGCGCAGCTCAAGACGTTCTACACCGCGCTGTACCACTCGCTGATGCACCCCAACACGTTCAACGACGCCGACGGGCGCTACATCGGTTTCGACAACAAGATCCGTACCCTGCCCAAGGGGCACATCCAGTACGCGAACTTCTCCGACTGGGACACCTATCGCTCGCTCGCGCCGCTGCACGCCATGCTCTTCCCGGCCGAAGCGAGCGACATGGCGCAGTCGTTGACCAATGACGCGGTGCAGGGCGGCTGGTGGCCGCGCTGGCCGCTGGCCAACGGCTACACCGGGCAGATGACCGGCGACAGTTCGGTCGCGCTGCTCTCGAACCTCTACGCGTTCGGCGCGCGGGACTTCGATGTCAAGACCGCGTTGAAGTACTTGGTGAAGGGGGCGACGTCGGTCGACAACACGCCCGGCGCCTATCAGGAACGGCCGGGCATCGCGGACTACGTCGCCCGCGGGTACCTGCCGAACAACGACGCCTCGGGCGGCGATCACTCCCGCAACGGCGCGTCGACCACCCTGGAATGGGCGATCGACGACTTCGCCATCGCGCGGTTCGCCGAGGGCATCGGCGATCGTGACGTGGCTCGCGAGTTCACGAAACGTGGCCAGAACTGGCAGAACATCTTCAATCCGGCCACCGGATACCTTCAGCCGCGAGGACAGGACGGCCGCTTCCCCGACGGCCCCGCCTACGTTCCCCCGCCGCCGGGCAAGTTCGGCCAGGACGGCTTCGACGAGGGCAACGCCGCGCAGTACACGTGGCTGGTGCCGCAGGACGCGGCCGGGCTGGTGACGGCGATGGGCGGCCCGGCGGCCGTGTCCCAGCGGCTCGACACGTTCTTCCAGAAGCTCAACGCCGGCCCGAACGAGCCGTACATGTGGGCCGGCAACGAACCCGACTTCGGCGTGCCGTGGCTGTACAACCACGTCGCGCAGCCATGGAAGACCCAGCAGGTCGTCCGCAAGATCGCCACGACACTGTTCAGCGCGACCCCGGACGGCGAGCCCGGCAACGACGACCTCGGCGCGCAGTCGTCCTGGTACGTCTGGGCCGCGCTCGGCATCTACCCGGCCACGCCGGGAACGCCGGATCTGGTCGTACACAGCCCGTTGTTCGAAGGCGCGGTGATGGCCCTGCCGAACGGGCGCACCATCGACATCCGCGCCCCGAAGGCGTCGGCGACCACGCCGTACGTGCACGACCTGCGGCTGGACGGCCGGGACTGGAACCGCACGTACCTGCCGCGGAACACCGTGCGGGACGGCGGGCGGCTCGACTTCGCCCTCTCCGCGCAGCCCGACCGGCAATGGGCAGCAGACGCGGCGCCACCGTCCTATCGCGACAGTGAACGCCCGTTCCTGGCGACGGTCACGAACCAGGTCACCGTGGCGCCCGGCGGCACGGGCGAGATCACGGTGAACGCGCAGCGTCTCGGCGGCCACGACCGCGCGCTCGACGTCGTCGCGAACCCGCCCACCGGATTCACCGTGTCCGGCCCGCGCACGCTCGAACTCGACGGCCGCACCGGCGGAGGCACCGCGAAGCTGTCGGTCGCCGTCGCCGCCGGGACCGCCGAGGGCTACCACGAAATCCCGGTGACCGTCCGCGGCGGAGGGACGTCCGTGCCGGGTTCGGTGATCGTGGGGGTCGCGCCGAAGAACAGCCTCACCGCCGCGTATGGCAACGTCGGCGTCTCCGACGACGGCGACGCCGGCGCGGCGAACTTGGACGCCGGCGGAAACAGCTACTCGCGCCAGGCACTGGCGGCCGCGGGACTCGTCGGCGGCCGGACGTCGCAGGTCTCGGGCACGTCGTTCGTCTGGCCCGCCGCGCCCGCCGGACAGCCGGACAACGTCGTGCCTGCTGGGCAGGTGATCGGCCTGACCGGCAGCACCGCGACGCGGCTGCTGTTCGTCGGCGCGGCGGCCAACGGCGACCACCGCGCCACGGCCACGGTCACCTTCACCGACGGCACCACCGGGCAGGCCGACCTGTCGTTCGGCGACTGGGTGTTCCCCGGCGGCGGCACGACCCCCGTGTTCGGCAACACCCTGGTCGCGCGCACCGACCACCGCAACCCGCGAGGCGGCGGGGCATCGGTCTACGCGACGGCACCGTTCGATGTGCCTGCGGGCAAACGACTCGCCACGGTCACATTGCCGCGCGAGGCGAACCTCCACGTCTTCACGATCGGCCTTGGCTGAGGCCGGCCAGGTGAAGTCCGTGATCGCAGCCGTCGTGACGGTGGTCGTCGTCGGGTTTGACACCTTCGGGGCCGCCGGTACGGCGGCGGCTGCGGTGGACAGGGCCAGCGTGTCCAAAAAGGACATCAGTCCGTTTTCGGCGGTCGCCGGACCGGACCACGGTACCCAGGCAACCAAGCCCACCCACGGCTTGCGCGGGGCTCGCAGATTCTGACGGGGGCTGAACGCGGGGGGCGAGAAGTAGGGTGCGTGAGGGACGTGGAGCGGCGTATGGCGAGGGTGGCCGAGCCAGGGGCGCGCGGACTGCCGGTGCGACTGACCAGCTATGTGGGGCGGCAGCGCGAGGTGACCGAGCTGCGGAATCTGCTGGGCACCGAGCGGCTGGTGACCGTGGTGGGCCCGCCCGGGGTGGGGAAAACCCGCCTGGCCGCGCAGGTTACTGCCCTCCCGGTGGTGAAACCGCCGGACGGGGTGGCGTTCGTCGAGCTGGCCGAGTTGGCCGATGCCGGGCTGGTGGCGAACACGGTCGCGGTGACGCTCGGGCTGCGCGGCCGGACCGGGTCCGAGACGCGGGCACTGGTGGCCTCGCTGCGGGAGCGGCGGATGCTGCTGGTGCTGGACAACTGTGAGCATCTGATCGACGCCTGTGCCGAGCTGGCCGCGGCGTTGGTACGGGCTTGTCCGCGGCTGGTTGTGCTGACCACCAGCAGGCAGCCCCTCGGCGTGGCCGGTGAGCACCTTTTCGAGCTGGCGCCGCTGGCGGTGCCGGATCCGCGCCTTATCGGGTCCGCGGCCGAACTCGCGCGCTACGACGCGGTGTCGCTGTTCGCCGACCGGGTCCGGGCCGTCCTGCCCTCGTTCGAAATCACCGAGGGCAATTACCTCGATGTCGCCCGATTGTCCCACGGTTTGGAAGGGTTGCCGCTGGCGATCGAGCTGGCCGCGGTCCGCGTCCGGTCACTGTCGGTGCGGCAGTTGTCCGACCGGCTGACCGCCCGGTTGTCGCTGCTGACCGGTACCACGCGTGCCACCCCGCAGCGGCAGCGCACGATGCGCGGGACGGTGGGCTGGAGCTACCGGCTGTGCACGCCGCACGAACGGCTGGTGTGGGCGCGGGCCTCGGTGTTCTCCGGATCGTTCGACCTGGACGCGGCCACGTGGGTGTGCGGTGGCGCCGGCGTCGCACCGGACGCGGTGCTGGACCTGATCGACGGGCTGGTCGCCAAGTCGGTGCTGGCTGTGCGGGAGCACGCCGGGGAAAACCGGTATCGCATGCTGGAGGCGCTGCGGGAGTACGGGCGGGAGCAGCTGGCCGCCGAGGAGGTGCTGCGGGTGGGCCGCCGGCATCGGGACTGCTACGCCGCCCGCGCCGGTCGTGTGCGCGAGTCGGAGGGGACACTGGACACGCTGCCGCTGTGCCACCGGCTGCGGCCGGACCATCCGAACCTACGGGTCGCCATCGAGTTCTGCCTGCGCACCCAGGGCGAAGCCGATGCCGGTATCGCGATGACGACCGACTTGCACCTGTACTGGCAGATGTGGCGCCTGAACGCCGAAGCCCGGACCTGGCTGGACCGCCTGCTGCCGAACGCCTCGCCCGACGGGCCGCGGGTGTGCCTGGCCCTGCTGTACAGCGCGGACTATTGCCTGCACGAAGGCGCTCTGGACCGTTGCGCCGAGCTGGTGGCCGAAGCGAACGCACTCGCGGCCAGGACGGGCGATGCGGCCCTGGTGGCCCGGGCCACGTTCACTACCGGCTTCCTCGCCGAGTGCCGAGGCGAGCCCGGCCGCGCCGCCGGAATCTTCTCGATCGCGGTGGACGGGTTCCGCGAGGCCGGCGACCGGCGAGGAGAGCTCGTCGCTCTCAATCACCACGGTTGGAGCACTGGCTTCTCCGGCGACCCGGACGGTGGCAAAGCCCTGGTGCGTGAGGGGCTGGCGCGCAGCGCCAAGTACGGCGACCGGTACGCCCGCCTCTACGCGCTGGCCGGGCTGGTCATGATCGAGGCCGAGTTCGGTGACGCGGCCACCGCCGCGCGCAACCTCGAGGATCTGGTGGCAGCCACCGAGAAGACCGGGCTGGATCGGTGGGACGTCGAATGGCTCTCCAGCGCCGGCTGGGTCGCCGGCCGTCTGGGCGAGCACGCTCGCGCGGCCACCCTGTACGGGATCACCGAAACCGCCTGCCGCGCCCAGGGCATCGCCATGCACACGATGGCCGCTTTCGAGATCCCGAACGCCCGGCACGTCCAGCGCACCCGCGAAGCCCTCGGCGACCACGAATTCGAGAAACACTTCACGGCGGGCGCGGCGATGTCCGAACGCGACGCGCTGCGCTACGCCCTCGACACCACCGACCCATCACCCTCCCGGCCGACCGGCGGCGATTCCCTCACCCGGCGGCAACGCGAGATCGCCGAACTCGTCCGCCAAGGTCTGACCAACCGCCAGATCGCCGAGCGTCTCGTCATCTCCCTACGCACCGCCGAAACGCACGTCGCCCACATCATGACCAAACTCGGCTTCACCAACCGCACCCAGATCGCCACCTGGACCACCCGCCGGCAAGACCGGGCGACTGCCACGACATCGCCAAGCGGATCATGAACGGATGGTCACCCAGCCGGCAGAACGCGCCGGTGCGCGAACAACCGATGCTGTCCGGTGTGGAGGCCTTCGCCTCCATCGGGCACCAACGCCGCTCCGGTCCACTCGGCTCGGCGCGTGCCAGTACCGCGGCGCCCGCAACGCCGGCCCCGACCGGGCGGGTAAGAGCCCCGGCGCCTCGATGGGTGTGAGGTGGACGCCGGGGCTGTCACGACCGTAACCGAGTCACCACTCACGCGCTGGCCGACGGCCTGGTGACGTTCCGCAGAGCGATGCAGGTGAATTCCCACGCGCCGAACCTGGCCGACAACGGCGGGGCTGCCGAATAACGCTGGAATGGTATGTACCAATTTCCGCGTGCACGTTACCGCCTGTGTGACCATTCCACCCGATCGGATGAAAACGAGCGACGCATCCGTGTCGAACCGAATCGCCGCCGCCGAGCAGGCCAATCCCCGGCACCGCTGGTCACCGGAATATTTGTCATCCGGATCAGCGTCGACTCGCGCGAAAGACTCAGAAAGGTCGACTTTTCGGTAGCGGTGACCCACTGGCAGTGCGCCTGCGCGTGTCGCTAGTATGCGTGCCTGCACCCACCTGGGTGAGAATGCTTGTCGCTCGAAGGGTAGGCACGTAGACGTTCCGTTAACGATTGACACTCTTTCGAGTTATCCGTAAGTGTCTCCCAGGAGTGTCACCTGGGATCCGTTGACGCACTGGATCTCCGCGAGCGGGCAAGTAGTGAATTCGATTCGCTCAGTCCGTTCCCGCGTTGCTCATTTCTGCGTTGAATCATCCATTCAAGGATTGTGATAGATGAAACTCTGCGCTATTCCGAGTCGTCCCCGGAAGCCGGGACGGAATCGGGCGTGGTTCGCGGCAGCGGCGGTCGCCGGTCTGGCTTTCCTGACTGCGGGCTGTGGCAGCGACGCCCCTGAGGCGGCCCCGGCGGCGGTGAGCCGGGAGGACCTGACCGCACTGCCCGAGGCCACCACGTTCGGCTCGGTTCCCGAGGCGGTCAAGGATTCCGGCGGGCAGCCGACGGGAAAGGTCATCCACCCCAAGGAAGATCTGATCGTCTACACCAGTGTCGGCGGGAAGGCGATCGCGAAGCTCCCGCCGATCCAGATGGGGTCACCGACCTGGGTCCCGGTGATCGCCGAACAGGGGTCCTGGGCCGAGGTGCTGCTGCCGACCCGGCCGAACGCGGCCGCGGGCTGGGTGCACGTCGACGCGGGGAAAGCGGAGAACGCGCGGAACGACTACGTCGTCAACGTCGCTCGCGACGCGTTCTCCCTGGAACTGCTGCAGTCCGGGAAAAAACTCGGTAAGTGGACGATCGGCACCGGCAAGCCGCAGTACCCGACCCCGCAGGGGCGGGCGTACATCCTCGCCTCGATCGCGGAAACCGTGAACAAGTACAGCCCGATCGTGCTCCCGCTGAGCTTCCACTCCGACTCGCACCAGACCTTCGGCGGCGGGCCGGGCACGGTCGGCATCCACACCTGGCCGGACGACAGCTTCGTCGGCAAGGCCACCAGCGACGGCTGCATCCGGGTACCCAAAGACGCACTCGACGCACTCGTCAAGGTTCCGCTCGGCACGATCGTGAACATCACGTAAGCGCGGCGGTTCCGCTTCACCTCCCCGAAAAACCGTATCCTCCCTGTGAAAGGCACCGCATTGTCCACGAGTAAGACCGTCGCCGGTGGCGTCGGCGCGCTGACCACCGTCCTCGCCACCGGAGCCCTGCTCGCCCCCGCGGCGAGCGCCACCGAGCACCAGGACAACTCCGCCTACGCCATCGCCGCGAGCGGGCTGCTGAAGATCGACCCGCTGCCGTCGGTGCGCGCTTCGGCGGGCTTCGACCAGAAATCGGTCGCCGAGTTCTCCCTGCCGGGCGGGCTGTTCACGCTGAACGTGCTCAACGCCCAGGCGAGCAAGGACTTCGCCAAAGCGAGCATCAAGGACGTCAGCGTGAACCCGGGCGTGCTGATCCACGCGGACAAGCCGTTGCTGACCGCAGCGGCGATCACCGCCGACTGCAAGGACGGCAAGGCCACCTCGTCGCTGGCGAAGGCATCGCTCGGCGATATCAAGCTGGACGCGGCCGCCGCCCCGAACACCACGGTCAGCGTGCCCGGCCTGGCCTCGGTCACCCTGAACAAGCAGACCAGGAACAAGGACGACTCGATCGCGGTCACCGCGATCGAGATCAGCGTGGACGGCGTCCAGAAGCTGAGCCTGGCCTCGGCGACCTGCGCCGCCGGGAGTGACAGCGGCGGCGTCACCCAGACCACCGCACCCACCGAACCGGCGAAGCCCACCGACAAACCCACCTCACCGAGCAAACCCGCGGACGACAAAAGCGGCGACGCGGACCAGCCCGCCGGCGACAAGCCCGACGCGAACGGCAACGCCCCGACCCCGACCCCGGTCCCGGCCCACCTCGACGTCACCGGCTGACCTGGCCTGACGCACCGAGTGGCCGGCGGCCCCCACCCCGGGGGTGGACAAACAGACGGTGGGGCGGTTTGCATAAACCCGCGCCTTTGGTTTGGACCGGAGGTCGC
>NZ_JBHYIQ010000009.1:44443-64772 GCF_042739895.1 Amycolatopsis sp. NPDC059021 | reverse complement strand
CCGCCCGCGGCCGCCTCTCGGCGCTGTGCGCGCGCGAGTCGCGCCGGGCGCGGGGGCGCCCCGCCCGCCGCGCCGCCCGCCCCCCCACTTCCAGCGGGTGCGCGGTGACCAAGACGCCGTCGGCTTTCTAAGGCCGCGATGATCGGACGGTGTGCCACTACCGGTCGGGCGGCGATTCTGAGACGGCGTCTTACTCGACGGGAATCCGCATCAGGTCTCTGGCAACGAGGATTTCGCCGTCGAAGTGGTGGCTCGCCTGCCTGATCCACTCGTGCTCGTCGAGGTCGTAGGGGATGAGGTGCCAGAGGACGAGGGTCCGCACGCCTGCTTGCTTCGCGATTCTCCCGGCGCTTTCGGCATCGGTGTGCGCGCGGGCGAAGTGCCGCCGTAACTCGGCGACTCCGGCGTTCGTGCCTGCCGAGCAGTTCGCGGTGCCGTGGCGCGTGCACTTCAGGTGGTGGGCGGGCGCGGATGCCTGAGATTCCCGCGCCGATGACCAGGACGTCGACGTGGTTCGGGCCGTGCTCGCCGGCAGGGTGGGCGCGGTCGGTCCCACGGCGCTCGGTGATTTACGGTAGGTGATCGCTGATGCCGATCCCGCGGACAAGGCGTGTGTCTCTCAATGGGTTTGGTCTGGACGGCGGCGCAGGGCCGATTTCTGATGGTGTCCGAGAGGTTGTCGCGTTCATCAGCGGCGTGTTCGAGTTTCCCCTGAGGGCGTCCGAGCATCCGATGCGTGCCCAGGTGAGCTTCTCATCGCTGTCCCGCCGCCTTGGCGACGCCGGCTGCCGGACGGGTTCATGCTGTGGGGAACGAGGTTGGGGTAACGGGGGAGCTGGCGAGTTCCGACGCTTCTTGACGAATTCGGCTTGCCGGGTGCCGGGCAGAACCCGATCTTGGAACAGTTCCTGCGGTGTGCCGTGAAGCACCGGAGTGTCGTATGACCGCTGTCGCGTGCGGACGAGACTTCCCATGACGGATCAGACGGTGAAGCCGCCGTCGGCGGTGAGGGTGGCGCCGGTGACGAAGCCGGCTTCGGGGCTCGCGAGGTAGGCGACGAGTCCGGCGATTTCGGCGCCGGTGCCGTACCGGTGCAGCGGTGTGGCGGCGAGCATCGTGGCGGAGAGGTCGCCGTCTGCGGGATTGGCGTCGGTGTCGATCGCCCCGGGCTGGACGATATTGACGGTAATGCCCCGTGGCGCGAGATCCCGTGCCGCACCGCGGGTGAGCCCGGCGGCCGCGGCCTTGGCGGCGACGTAACCGCCGGCACCGGGGAAGGGATGCCGGTCGGCGAACACGCTGCCGATGGTGATGATCCGGCCGCCGTCCGGGAGGTGGCCGGCCGCCTCCCGGATCGCTGTGAACACGCCACGGACGTTGACCGCGAACAGCCGGTCGAAATCGTCCAGTGACATCTCGTCGATCGGGGTGAACTGTCCGCCCCCGGCGTTGTTGACGAGGATGTCCAGGCCGCCGAATGTGTGTACGGTCGCTTCGACCGCCGCGCGTACTTCGTCGGGTTCGGCGTTGTCGGCTCGGATGGCGAGGGCTCGTCCGCCGTCCGCGGTGATGTCGGCCACCACCTTGTCGGCGGCGCGGGGCGAGGTGGCGTAGGTGAGGGCCACGGAGGCGCCGTCGCGGGCGAGCCGCAGGGCGATCGCCGCGCCGATGCCGCGTGAGCCGCCGGTCACCAGCGCGGTGCGTCCAGCGAGAATTCCGGGCATGGTGTGGGTTCCTTCCGCGCTCAGTCGTGGGGAACGGCGTCCTTGTGCGCTGCTAGCCAGGTCGCGAACGTCTGCAGTTCCGGGTTGAGTTCGCGCACGGCGTCGAGGTCGCGGTCGCCGATGAAGGTCTTCTCGCTCTCGGCGTAGAACTGGAACATGTTGGCGATCTCGACGGAGGCGGCGCGCATCTGCTCGAAGCCGATCGGCCGGTAGGTCACCGGTTCGCCGAAGGCTTCGCTCAGCGCGGTGGCGTATTCCTCGCCGGTGAGATGGTCACCGGCGAGGCTGATCGTCCGGCCGATCAGCTCCTCGCCCCGGCGGAAGATCCCGAGCGCGGTCTTGCCGATGTCCTCGGCGGCGATCCCGGACAGCCGTGCGTGTGCCATGGGCATGGCCAGGACCAGGTGACCGTCCGCTTCCCGGCGGGGTGCGGTGAGGCGGAAGAAGCCCTCGAAGAAGAAAGTCGTGCGCAGGAAGGTGGTCGGTACACCCTCCGCGCGGAACAGTTCGTCGGCTTCGGCCTTGGCGTCGAAATGCGGCACGGTGTACCTATCACCGTCCAATGTGGGCACTCGGGACCCGTCGAGCCCGAAGAACGGACGGGTGTCCTCCAGCGTCGACCAGATCACGTGCCGTGCACCGGCGGCCTTCGCCGCACGGGCGATGTTGCCCGCCTGATCGAGTTCCCTCTGCGCGGCCGTGCGCGCCCGCTGCTGTTCCGGCGTGCGTGGCTGCCAGAAGTTGGTGACCGCGAAGACGCCGTGTACGCCCTCAAAGGCTTCCCGCAGGCCGGTTTCGTCATCCAGGTCCGCTGGCACCACCTCGGCGCCCTGCTCGGCCAGCGCCTTCGCCTTGGCCGAACCGGTGTCGCGGGTGAGGGCCCGCACCGCGAACTCCCCGCTCGGGTCGGCCAGGATCGCCCTGACCAGTCCGCCACCCTGTGAGCCGGTGGCCCCGGCCACCACGATGATTTTCGGTCCGTTCATCGGAATAGCCCCCTTGAGGTTGATGTATCACCCTGAAGCTACGACCGACAGGTTGATCTGTCAACCAGTCGCCGTTTCTCGACGACGTCGGTGCCGAGCGCGGCGTTGCCGAATCTCGGGTCAGTAGAGTCAGAAACCGGCCGTCGATCAAGGCCGCCGATTCCGTCATGGACGGGGCACGCGTTCTGCCGTGGCCACGGGCTTCGCGTGTCTCCGTGCGCGGCTGAACGCGGGTGACAAAACGCGATGGGGGACGAGCGGGAATTCGAGCGCTTGGTGAGCCTTTGCCCGGTTCATCGGGCGAAACCGCCGGTAATTCCGTTGTGGACGTTCATGCGCGTCCGGCTCGGACAGTCACCCTCCCGGGGTAACCCGGGCCGATCCTGTTGGCTGGTACGACCCGGTCAGCGCGAGTCGTCGGCTTCGACCTCGTCGAGCCGGTTTTCGATCGCGGCGCACGCTTCGGCGAACCGGTCGAGTTGTTCGCCGGCGAGCGCCTCCGCGAACACCGCGCGTACCGCGGCGGCGTGTGCCGGTGCGGCCTCGGTAATCGTCGCGAAGCCCTGTTCGGTCAGCACCACCTCGGGGTACCGGACGCCGGGCGCGGGTTCCCGGCAGACCAGGCCTCGCTGCTCCATCCGGGACAACTGGCGGGACAGCCTGCTCTTCTCCCACCGTGTCGCCTGTCCCAGATCCACCGCGCGCATCCGGCGTCCCGGTGTCTCCGAAAGGCACACCAGGATCTCGTAGTCCTGCGGTGAGAGACCGAAATCCCGCAGCAACTGCCGGGCCAGGTGCGTGGTCAGCCTGTTCCTCATCGACAGGTAGGACCGCCACACCCGCTGTTCGGCCTCGTTCAGCCACGGTCCTTGGGTCATGCCCACATCCTAGGAGGGCTGGTTGATAAATCAACCAGCCGGTGTGCTGTCCGGAATCGTCTGGTCAGGGCCGCCAGCCGAGCTCTTCGGAGATGCCGGTGGTGGTCTTCAGCAGATCGGGGAGCAGCTTCTTCAGCGCGGTCAGGTCGGCCTGGGGTTTGAGGGTGGTGATGGAGATGCCTCCGGCCACGTTTCCCGCGTGGTCCCACACCGGTGCGGCGACGCAGTTGGAGATCGGCTCGTATTCGCCGTCGTCGTAGGCCCAGCCGGTGGCGCGGACCTCGTCGAGCCGCTGTTCGAACGCGGCGCGGCTGGTGATCGTGTTGTCGGTGTACCTCTCGAAGGTGATCTCGTCGAGGATCCGGTCGCGTTGCTCCGGTGGCAGGTGCGCGAGGATCGCCTTGCTGACGCCCGCGGTGTGCACCACGACGTAGCCGCCGATCCGGGTGTTGAGGTGGATCGCGTCGGGTGGCTCGATCTTGTCGACGTAGACCACTCGGGAGCCCTGCCGGACGGCGAACTGGACGGTGTGCCCGGTGCGTTCGGAGAGGTCCCTGATGTAGGGATGGACGAGTGTGCGCAGGTCGAACTGGTCGAGGGCGGATTCGGCGAGCGCGGCGAGCCGGAACCCGACACCGTAGCGGCCTTTGTCGTCCTTACGGACGAATCCGCCCTCGATGAGGGTCTGGACCAGGCGGAGGGCGGTCGTGCGGTGTACGCCCCACAGTTCGGCGATCTCGCGAAGTTCGCGTGGCCGCTGGCTGCAGTACTCGAGGAGGTCGATCGCCCTGCGAACCGTCTGCGACACGCCGCCCGCCTTCCACCTGGCCCGAGTGCGGATTCCGGGCCCGTTGTGCAGATTTCGCACCGAGTCTAGGCGAAGTGCTGGCCGCCGTTGATGTCCACCACGGTGCCGGTGACGTAGTCCGCGTGCGCGGAGGCGAGCCACAGCGCCGGGCCCGCGACGTCGGCTGGGGTACCCGCCCGGCCGAGCGGCACGGTGCCGATCGTGTCCTCTTTGGACTCGGCGGTGGTGAAGGTGTCGTGGAACGGGGTGGCCTCGATGAAACCCGGCGCCAGCGCGTTGACCGTGATCCGGCGCGCGGCGAGTTCCTTGGCGAGACTGCGGGTGAAGCCGAACACCGCCGCTTTCGCGGTGGCGTAGGCCAGGGCGCCGGAGTGGCCGCCGGTTCGTCCGGCCAGCGAGGCGACGTTGACGATCCGGCCGCCGTCGGGCATGAGCGGCAGCGCGTGGTGGGTGAACAGGAACATACTGTCGAGGTTGACCGCGAGGACGGTGCGCCACAGGTCGAGGTCGAGTTCCGCGATGCCCGCCCGCCGGACGAGGCCGCCGACGTTGTTGACAAGGATGTCCACCTGGCCAAGCGCGTCGCGCACGGTCTCGACCGCGCGGGGGACTTCGGTGGCCGAGGTCGCGTCGAGGGACAGGAGCACGGGTTGCCGTCCCGATGCTTCGGTGATGACGTCGACGGTGTGCGGGTCCGGCTCGTGGGAACGGTAGGTGAGCGCGATCCGCGCGCCCGCCCGGGCGTATTCGAGGGCGATCGCGCGCCCGATGCCGATGCCGCCACCGGTGACGAGAGCGGTCTT
Source organism: Amycolatopsis sp. NPDC059021 (assembly GCF_042739895.1). NCBI lineage: Bacteria > Bacillati > Actinomycetota > Actinomycetes > Pseudonocardiales > Pseudonocardiaceae > Amycolatopsis > Amycolatopsis sp. NPDC059021. Next base: position 59,573 of record NZ_JBHYIQ010000009.1, on the reverse strand, counting down.
GCCGGTCAGGGACGTGGACATGAACGGGTTCTCCTTGCTGTGCGGGGATTATCGGCTCGAGGGGCGCCCTCGGGCCGGTGCCGGGCGTAGCGGTGGCCGAGCAGGCCGGCACACGCGAGACAGGCCGCGAGGAACAGGAGCGCGAGGCGGGAGCTTCCGGTCGCGTGGGTCAACAGGCCGACCACGTACGGGGCGACGAAGCCGCCCAGATTGCCCAGCGCGTTGACCAGGCCGAGACTCGCCGCGGCGGCGGCGCCGGCGAAGACCGCGGCGGGCATGGCCAGGAAGGGCGCGATCGCGGAATAGACGCCGATGGCGCCCGCGCTGAGGCAGACCAGTGCGAGGACCGGGCTCGCGCCGAGCGTCAGACCGGCGCCGGCCAGACCTGCGGCGGCGAGAACCAGGCTCACCGTGGCGTGCCAGGCGTAACGCCCGGTGCGGTCGGCACGGCGGCTCCAGTGGTGGACGCAGGGAATCGCGACCAGGTACGGGATCATCACGACGAGCCCGAGCCCCGCGGTGCCGAAGTGGCCGAGCGCCCCGACGATGGCGGGCAACCACAGGCCGAGCCCGTAGACGCCGCACACCATCCCGAAGTTCAGTAACCCGTAGACCAGCGCGCGCCGGTCCCGCAGCCCGGCCAGGAACGGACGCCGGGCTCGCGACCGCTTCGCGGCGAGCTCGGCGTCCATCACCCCGGTCAGCCATTCGCGCTCCTCGGGGCGCAGCCAGGTCGCCTGGGCGGGGCGGTCGGTGAGCAGCCGTGGCGCCAGGATGCCCAGCACGATGGCGGGGAGGCCCTCGACGAGGAACATCCACTGCCAGCCGTGCAGTCCCCACACCCCGTCGAGGGTGAGCAGCAGTCCCGAAACCGGCGCGCCGAAGGCGTTGGCCACGGGCTGGGCGAGGACGAACACCCCGAGCGCGGCCGCGCGCTGGGCAGCGGGGAACCAGAGTGTCAGGTAGAACACCACGGCCGGGAAGAAGCCCGCCTCCGCGGCGCCGAGCAGGAACCGGAGGGCGGCGAACGAGGTCGCCCCGGTGACCAGCGTCATGGCGGTGGCCAGGATTCCCCAGCTCAGCAGGATGCGCGCGATCCACTTCCGCGCGCCGAACCGGGCCATCCCGGCGTTGCTCGGGACCTCCAGCAGGACGTAGCCGAGGAAGAACAGTCCCGCGCCGAAACCGTAGGCGGTGTCGTCGAGGCCGAGATCCCGCCCGAGCGCGGCCTTCGCGAAGCCGACGTTGTTCCGGTCGAGGTAGGCGATCAGGTACAACACGACGACCAGCGGGAGGATCCGGCGGCGGACCTTGCGCAGGGTGCGATCGGCAAGCTCACCGGACGGGGTGGGGTGTTCCGGAGCGGGTGAACCGCCTGATCGCGGTGAGGGCCGTGGTTGCGACATCGCGTCCCCTTCGACTCGACCTCATCGAACGAACGCGACTGTACCTATATGTGCACATGCTGTGCAATATGTGCACAGCTGTGGCCGGGCAAGCACTTTCACCCGGCACCGTTCAGTGGCGCCGGGCGACCCAGGCGGCGATCCGCGCGCGGTCGCGGAAGCCGAGTTTGATGAGGATGTGCTGCACGTGGGCGTCGGCGGTGCGGGGTGAGATGACCAACTCCGCCGCGATGTCCCGATTGGACTGTCCTTTCGCGACCGTTCTCGCTCCATCGCGCGGCCCACGGCGAACGCCTTGGCGAACGACGAGGTCGCCGTCGCGGGAGAGTACGGACTTGTCCAGCAGTCCGTCGATCGCGTCGAACGACCCGGCGAACACCGCCGTCCGGGCCCGGACCTGCCGTTCGGCCGCGGAGCGCAGGTCGTGGGTCCAGTCGATGGTGGCCCGCAGCGTCTGCTGACGCTCCGGCGCCGTGCGCGGCGCGGAGGTGAGCACCGGCCGCGCGCGGGCGGTGAACAGCCGGATCCCGTCGTACTGGGCAAGCTTCGCCGGAGCGACGACGACGTCATCGCCGAGGTCATTGCCGGGCACCGCCAGTGGTGATCGGGGGATCATCTTAACCGCCGCCCCCGGACGTGGCAGAGCTCCGCCACGACACCGGCCCGGTCACCCGGGTGGGGCGTCAGGGCAGGGTCGCGGTGTCCAGAGCCTGGATCTGGCGGGACCCGAAGTCGGTGACCAGGAGGGTGCTCCCGTCCGGGCTGAGGGCGAACTCGCGGGGGAACGCGCCGGTGGGGACGCGTCCGAGGGCGGGTTTGCCGCCGAGCGCGGCGCGGGTGTCCACGACGGTCAGCCCGGTGCTCGCGCCGGGGGCGGCGAAGCGGTTGGAGTCGGCGGTGACGATCCGGCTGCCGTCCCGGGCGAAGGCGAGCCCGACCGGGGCGGTGCCGACCTGGACCGAGGTCAGCAGCGCCTGCCCGGGAGTGGTGACCAGCGTCGCGGCGTCGAAGGCGAGCAGGGCGTTGCTCTGCCGCGCGGTGACCCACACCGTCTTCCCGTCGGGCGCGGCGGCGACACGCACCGGGTTGCAGCCGGCGGGTACGTTCCGCAGCACGGAATTGCCGGGATTCGTTTCCAGGGTGGCGAGATCGAGCACGCTGAGCTGTCCCTGCCCGCCGTCGGCCGCGACCTGGCTGGTCGCGTACAGCCGGCGTCCGTCAGGGGAGAGCGCGGTGCCGACCACGGCCTTGCCCAGTGCGACGGCGCCGACGGCGGCGCCGGGGCCGAACCCGGTGTCGAGTGCCTTGCGCAGATCGAAGACCTCGATGGCGCCGCGGCCGCCGGTCTGGGTGTTCCCGTATTCCTGGCTGACGAAGGCGTACCGGTCGTCGGGGGAGACGGTCACCTCGATCGCGCTGGTCCCGGCGGTGCCGGTGAGTGTGCCCAGCGCCGCGTCCGGCTGACCGGCCGCGGCCTTGGCCGCGTCCAGCACGATCGCGCCACTACCCGTGGCGACGAGCAGGGCACGGCCGTCGTGGGTCAGCGCGAGCCCGGTGGCGCCTTCCTTGCCGAGGCCGGCGGACGGGAGCGGGACCGTCCGCGCCAGCCGGGGTGGGAAGGCGTCCGTGTCCAGCACTCCGAGCTGGGTGCCGAGGGCGACGAACGCCGTGTGGCCGGACGGCGCGTAGGCCAGCCCGAACGGGTTGGCGGGGACGGTCAGGCTCGCCGCCCGGACGCCGTCGAGCGTTTGTTGTGGTGGTGCGGTGGTCTGGCATCCCGGCGCGGTCGCGGAAGTTCCCGTGACCGTGGTGGTCGTGCTGCCGGACGCGGCGGCGCAGCCACCGGTCAGCGCGGCCGCCGCGACGATCGCCGCAGCCCCGAAGGACCACAGCCGACGATTATTGGTGCCGTTCACGGGAATTCTCCGATCACACGTTTCGATGCGGTGTGAAGGCCGCGGATGCGGCGCCGAGATTACCGGATGCGGCGGGAAACGTGCTGGGAAAAAGGGCGTAATGGGAAAGCGTCCGCGTTATTCGGCTTTTGTGCGGTTCGGTTTCGCCGTCGAGGTGTGGTGAATTAGGCAGGCGTTTAGGTAGTTCTACCGATGCTCGTGAACGTTCCGCCCGGTTCTGGCGCCGGGAACGCTCACGATTCCTTGGCCTCGGGCGCGGTAATGACGTCGAGGACTTCGTCCGCGATGCGGGCCGCGTTCGCGCGGTAGCGTTCGTTCAGCCGGTGGAAGAGCCGTTCGGCGCGGATGGCGGGCCAGTCGGCGGCCAGGTGTTCCGCGGGCAGGTGCGGGTCCTGGCGCACCAGGTCGAGCCAGCCGGTGTGCAGGAGCAGCTGGCGCGCCAGGTCGTCGGTGGCCGAGGGGAAGGGTCGCCGGATGTCCCATTGGTCCAGGAATGCGCGGTAGCGCGCGGCGATGGCTTCGGTGTCGAACGCCTTCGCGACCAGTTCGGCGGACTCGGTCGGCTTGGCGTGCTGGGCGGTGAACACGGTGACGTTGCCGGCGAGTCGGAGGTCGTCGACGATCGCGGCGACGTCCTTGATTCCCGGCGCGATCCACAATCCGTTCTGCAGCATGCCGAAGCCGGCCCAGAGCAGCTGGGAACGCAGATCGTGCCGCTCGTTTCGCCGGGTGTCGGGCAGCGAGAAGCCGACCAGGGTCCAGTTGCCGTCCCAGTGCCGGTTGACCGCGCCGGTGTCGTGGATCCGCCGTTCCCCGTCGAGGAGCACTTCGGTGGCGCGGGCGGTCAGCCCGAAGTAGGCACGACGGCCTTCGCGGTGCCGGGTCAGCAGTCCGCGGGTGGTCATCCGGGTGAGTGTCGAGCGGACGGCGTCTTCGGACACGCCGACGCGGCCGAGCACGTCGATGACGCTGCCGGAGTAGACGGCCGTGCCCCGCCCGAGCACGTAGAGCCCGAGGAAGTTGAGCATCACGGACTGGGGGCGGGCCAGGTGGCCCGGTGTGGAGTCGTCGACGTGGCTGGCTGTCACGGCCTCAGCCTAATCGGCCATCGAACGTTGGGCATCATCTTGACGGCCGTCACCATTTCGCCCTACTTTGAGGTGGCGAGGCAAGCGGAGAAAGGACATCGCATGGATCTGGCGGGGAAAGTCGCCATCGTCACCGGCGCGGGCCGTGGGCTCGGCCGGGCCTACGCCGAGGCGCTCGCGGCCGCGGGTGCGGCCGTGGTGGTCAACGACGTGGACGCCGACGCGGCCGGGCAGGTGGCCGACGCGATCACCGCCGCCGGTGGCGAAGCGGTGCCGGTGGCCGCGCCGGTCGGCCGCGCCGAGGTCGCCGATCGGCTGGTGTCGGCCGCGGTCGAGCGGTTCGGGCGGCTCGACGTGCTGGTGACCAACGCGGGCATCCTGCGGGACAGGGTGCTGTGGAAGATGAGCGACGAGGAGTTCGACGCCGTCGTCGACGTCCACCTGCGCGGCACGTTCACCTGCGCCCGCGCGGCCGCGGTGCGCATGCGCGAACAGGGCACGGGCGGCCGCCTGATCCTGATCTCCTCACCCGCCGGACAGCGCGGGAACTTCGGCCAGACCAACTACGCCGCGGCGAAGGCGGGGATCGTGGCGATGGCCCGCACCTGGGCGCTGGAACTGGCCAAGGCCGGGATCGCGGTGAACGCCGTCGTGCCGGTGGCGGCCACCGAGATGACCAAGACCATCCCCGCGTTCGCGCCGGTCATCGCCGAGGCCGAGCGGACTGGACAGTCCTTTCCGGACTGGCTGCGCAAGGGCGAAGGCCTGGGCACGGTCGAGGACGTCGCGTCCTTGATCGTCTTCCTCGCTTCGGACGCGTCCGCCGGGGTGACCGGGCAGGCCATCGGGATCGGCGGGGACAAACTGGCGTTGTGGGCACATCCCCGAGAGAAGGCCACGGCCTACGCCGACGGTGGCTGGAGCGCGGACGCGATCGCCGCGTCCTGGCAGACCGGGGTGGGCGCCGAGCCGGAAACCTACGGCATTCCGGCGCCCGCGGCGGCGGGGGCCTGAGGTGGCGATCGACGTCGAAGACCTGGTCGCGATCGACGTGCACACCCACGCCGAGATCTCCGAGGACGGCCACGGATCGCTGAGCCCCGAGCTGATCGGGGCGTCGGCGAAGTACTTCAAGGCAGGGGAGTACCGCCAGCCGACGATCCCGGAAATGGCCGCCTACTACCGCGAACGCCGGATGGCCGCCGTGGTGTTCACTGTGGACGCCGAACACGCCACCGGACATCCGCGCATCGCCAACGAGGAGGTAGCGCGCAGCTGTGCCGGACAACCCGACGTACTCATCCCGTTCGCCAGCGTCGATCCGTGGAAGGGCAGGGCCGGTGCGCGCGAAGCACGTCGGTTGGTGACCGAACACGGTGTGCGCGGCTTCAAGTTCCATCCGAGCATCCAGGGTTTCGCGCCCAACGACCCGGTGGCCTACCCGCTGTACGAGGTGATCGAGGAACTGGGCGTTCCCGCGTTGTTCCACAGTGGACAGACCGGGATCGGCGCCGGGGTACCGGGTGGCGGCGGGATCCGGCTGAAGTACTCGAATCCGATGCTCGTCGACGACGTCGCCGTCGACTTCCCCGAACTGCGGATCATCCTGGCGCACCCGTCGTTCCCCTGGCAGGACGAGGCATTGGCGGTCGCCACCCACAAGCCGTACGTCCACATCGACCTGTCCGGATGGTCGCCGAAGTACTTCCCGCCGCAGCTGGTGCGTTACGCCAATTCGCTGCTTCAGGACAAGGTGCTGTTCGGTTCGGACTACCCGGTGCTCACCCCGGACCGGTGGCTCGCCGACTTCGCCAAGCTGGACATCAAGCCCGAAGTCCGTCCCAAGATCCTCAAGACCAACGCGGCCCGGCTTCTCGGCCTGACGAAAGAGGGAGAACGTCCATGACCATCACCGTCCAAGGCATCGAGGAACTTTCCACCCTGCCCGGCCGCGATCTCGGGCACACGGACTGGATGGCGATCACCCAGGACCGTGTCGACATCTTCGCGGACGCCACCGACGACCACCAGTGGATCCACGTCGATCCCGTGCGGGCCAAGGACGGGCCGTTCGGCGGCACCATCGCGCACGGGTACCTGACCCTGTCGCTGCTGATCCCGTTGTTCGGCGAGCTGCTCGAGATCGCCGGTGTGCGCATGAGCGTCAACTACGGCTTGGAGAAGGTGCGGTTCCCGAACCCGGTGCGCGTCGGCGACAAGATCCGATCGGCGGGTAAGGTCGCCTCGGTCGAGCCGGTCCCCGGTGACGGTGTGCAGATGTCGCTCGACTTCACCGTCGAGATCGACGGCGCCGCGAAACCCGCCTGTGTCGCCCGCGCGGTCTACCGCCACTACGCCTGAACCGGCCGAGGAGAACGCAGATGACTTCCCGTATCCTCCTCACCTGCGCCGCGGCGGCGACGCTCGTGCTGTCCGCCGCCGCACCGGCGACGGCCGCGGATCAGGGCCACTATGAGGGAAAGCTCGCCGACGGCGCGGCCTGGATGATGGACGTGCCGCGGAACTGGAACGGCACCGTGCTGCTCTACAGTCACGGCTACCACCCGGCGGGCGCGCCCAACGTCGCCGAGGACGCCCCGAGCACCGCGGTCGCCGGCGTGGCGCTCGAGCAGGGTTACGCGCTCATCGGCTCGTCCTACGCCGGCAGCGGATGGGCCGTCGAACAGGCGGTGCCCGACCAGCTGTCCACTTTGGACGTGTTCACCGCGCGCTTCGGCGCGGCCCGGCGGACGATCGCCTGGGGCACCTCCTACGGCGGCCTGGTCACCACCGCCATCGCCGAACATCATCCCGACCGGATCGACGGTTCGCTCGCGATGTGCGGGCTGGTGCACGGCGGCGTCGCCAACTGGAACAGCACCCTCGACGCCGCGTACGCGGTGAAAACTCTGCTGGCTCCGGATACCTCGGTGCCGTTGACCGGACTCGGCGACCAGGCGACCGCCACCAATGCCGCCGCCACGATGACCGGTGTGGTGAACACCGCCCAGAACACCCCGCAGGGCAGGGCACGGCTCGCGCTGGCCGCCGCGCTGCACAACATCCCCGGCTACAACGACCCCGGCCAGCCCCGGCCGGCCGAGCACGACTGGCCTGCACAGCAGCAAAACCAGTACCAAGCTTTCACGCGGTTCTTCACCGCGGCGATGAACTGGCGCCAGGAGGCCGAAACCCGAGCCGGGGGAAACATGTCCTGGAACACCGGCGTCGACTACAGCAGGATGCTGGCGCGTTCGCCGTACTCGACCGAGGTCGAGGCCCTTTACAAGGCAGCCGGTCTTTCGCTGCGTGGCGATCTCGACACACTGGCGAACAGCCCGCGGATCGGCGCCGACCCCCACGCCGTCGGCTACATGAAGCGCAACGTGGCCTTCACCGGAAAGCTGACCAAGCCGCAGCTGGACATCCACACCACCGGTGACGGCCTGGTGCCGGTGCAGGCGGAGAGCGCCTACCACGACGCCGTCGCCGAGGCTGGGTCGTCGCGGCTGCTGCGTCAGTCCTATGTGGACCGCGCGGGGCATTGCACGTTCACCGCCGGGGAACAGCTGGCCGCGCTGCACACGGTGGAGGACCGGGTGGGTACCGGAAAATGGGGCGACACCGGTCCCGCCGCGATGAACGCCAAGGCCACGGCGGCCCAGCCCGGCGTCGCGCACGCCTACATCCGCTACCGGCCCGCTCCCTACCCGCGTCCGTTCGACCTCGCCAGTGCCCAGCATTAGTCCATTTTGGTCCCACCCGCGACGAAGAGGGTTCCGGCCATGTCCGATCGCAGATCCACGCAACTTCGCCGCGCTGTCGCGTCGAGCTTCCTCGGAAGCGTGATCGAGTACTACGATTTCCTGCTCTACGCAACGGCTTCCGCTCTGGTCTTCGGCAAGGTCTTCTTCACCGGCCTCGACTCGTGGGTGGCGACCATCGCCAGCCTCGGCACGTTCACCACCGGCTATCTGGCCCGGCCACTCGGCGGCCTGATCTTCGGGCACTTCGGGGATCGGGTGGGACGCAAGCGCATGCTGGTGCTGACGATGGTGCTGATGGGGGCCGCCAGTTTCCTGATCGGGCTGCTGCCGGCGTACCGGCAGATCGGCGCGTGGGCACCGGTCGGTCTGGTGCTGCTCCGGGTGCTGCAGGGGGTGGCTGTCGGCGGCGAGTGGGGCGGCGCCGTGCTGATGTCGGCGGAGCACGCCACCTCCCGGCGGGGCCTGTGTGCCGGCTTCACCAACGCCGGGGCGCCCTGCGGCATGCTGCTGTCCACGGCGGCGCTGACCGGGACCGCCGCCGCGGTCGGCGAATCGGCCTTCCTCGCCTGGGGCTGGCGCATTCCGTTCCTGCTCAGCATCGCACTGCTGGTGACGGGACTGTTCGTCCGGCTGAAGGTCGAGGAACCTCCGGTGTTCCAGGCGGTGAAACACGACCTGCGCCGCCCGCCCCTGCTCGAGGTGCTGCGCGACCGTCCGCGTGCGCTCCTGCTCGGCATCGGCACCGGGCTCGCGGCCTTCGTCGCCCAGGCCACGCTGACCACCTACGTGCTCGCCTACGGCGTGCAGGTCGGCTTCACCCGGCAGACCGTGCTCAACAGCATCACGATCTCCTCGGCGTTCGCCGTCGCCGGCATCATCGCGTGGTCGGCGCTGTCCGATCGGATCGGCCGACGGCCGGTCGTGCTGGCCGGGGCGTGCGCGATGGCGGTGTTCAGTTTCGTGCTGTTCCCGTTGGTGGACAGCGGCAGCGGCGCTTTGCTGGTCCTCGCGCTGGTGCTCGGGCAGGGCGTGGTGCACCCGATGATGTTCGGCCCGCTGGCCGCCCTGTACACCGAGCTGTTCAGTACCCGGTCCCGGTACACGGGTGTCTCGCTCGGCTATCAGCTCGCCAGCCTCGGCGGGGGACTGGCGCCGCTGCTGTTCGCGCAGCTGCGGAACACCGGCGCGATATCCGCCACGATCACCGCGTTCTGCGTGCTGGCCGCGTTCTGCGTGCTGTCGTTGCGGGAAACCAGCCGTCAGGATCTGAATGCCGTGGAAGCCACGCCGGAGAAAGAGGGAACGCACTGATGCGCAACGAAGGCCTGGGCGGCTGGCCCGTCCGGCGGGCACTCATGACCCCCGGCCGCACCGCGTTCGTGTTCGGCGGCAGCGCGTTCACCTACGCGGAGTTCGCCGGCCGCACCGCCCGGCTCGCCTCCCGGTTGCAGGCGGCCGGTGTCGAGCCGGGGAGCAGGGTCGCGTACCTGGGCCCGAACCACCTCGCACTCGTCGAGACGATGTTCGCCACCCACCGGCTCGGCGGCGTCTTCGTCCCGCTGAACTTCCGGCTCACCGCGCCGGAAATCGCCTACCAGCTCGGCGACTCCGGCCCGGCCGTGCTGGTCTACGGGCCGGAATGCGCCGCGACGGTGGGGGGAATCGGTGAGCACCCCGCCCAGGTCGTCGCCCTCGCCGGACCCGCGCCCGGCGAGGCCGAGTACGAACCCTGGCTCGCTGGCGGCGAGGACACCCCGATCGACGTGCCCGTGCGGCTCGACGACGTCGCGCTCATCCTCTACACCTCCGGCACCACCGGGCGGCCGAAAGGCGCCATGCTGACGCACGGGAACATCGTCTGGAACACCTGCAACGTGCTCGTCGGCGTCGACCTGACCGCCGACGACCGCGCCCTGATCAGCGCGCCGCTGTTCCACGTCGCCGCGCTGAACCAGACGCTGCTCCCGACCTTCGCCAAGGGCGGCTGTTCGGTGATCGCGCCGGGATGGAACGTCGACACGTGCTATGACCTGATCGAGAAGCACCGCGTCACCTGGATGTTCGGGGTCACGACCATGTTCGCCGACTTCGCCGGATCACCGCGGTGGCCCGGCGCCGACCTGTCCTCGGTGCGCATGGTGATGTCCGGAGGCGCCGCGGTTCCCGAGGTACTCATCCGCACCTACCAGGAACGCGGGCTGGTGTTCTGCCAGGGCTACGGGATGACCGAGACCGCGCCCGGCGCGACTTTCCTGGAAGCGGCCGAAAGCCTCCGGAAGACGGGTTCTGCCGGTGTCCCGGCGTTTTTCACCAGCGTGCGCGTCGTGCGTCCGGATCTCACCGACGTCGCGCCCGGCGAACCGGGCGAGGTTCTCGTCCGCGGCCCGAACGTCAGCCCTGGCTACTGGCGGAACCCGGAAGCCACGGCCGCGTCTCGCACCGACGACGAGTGGTTCCGCTCCGGCGACATGGGCGTGATCGACGACGAAGGCCACCTCTACGTCGTCGACCGGGTCAAGGACATGTTCATCTCCGGCGGCGAGAACGTCTACCCGGCCGAGGTCGAGAACGCGATCTTCGAGCACCCCGCGGTCGCCGAGGTGGCCGTGGTCGGCGTCCCCGATGAGAAATGGGGCGAGGTCGGCAAGGCGTACGTGGTGTGCCGGCCGGGCACCCGGCTGACCCGGGACGGACTCCGCGAGTTCCTGCGTTCCCGGCTGGCCAAGTACAAGATCCCGGTACATCTGGAAGTCCGCGACGCCCTGCCGCGGACCGGTTCGGGCAAGGTCCGGAAGGACAGGCTGCGGGCGACCACACAACGGTCGAACTCGTCGCCACACGGGTGATCCCGCGGCCAGTACTCCTACCGGACTTCGTGATCTTGCCTGGTGGGGGCCGGTGGAAGACGGATGCGGCCGCCAGTTGATCATGAACGGCTTGTTCAGAGGCGGTACCAAACAAGTTCCGAAGCCACCTCGTATCTCACGACATACCTAAGGGGCAAGGCAAGCCGGTCTTCAGAGGTATTGCCGCTGAACGAATCAGCGAGTGGTGCCACGAAGCAATGATCTGACTCGCCCTGATGATCGACCGCCGGGGTTCGTCGGGTCGGATTCCAACAGCATCACCGGGGATCGGATCCGCCGTGCAGGCGGACGGTGGGATTGGCACGCCGCCGACCCCTATGCGGGACAGGACTGGTACGGCGCGTTGGTCTGGCAGTGCACGTGGCGCTACGACCCGCGCACCGGCCACCGGATTCACCGGGCCGACCGCACCGCCGGGGGCGTCTTGTTCGCCGGCGGCCTGCACGACACCGGAGCGGTGCTCGACATGCCGTTCGCCTCGACAGCCGGGTACTGGCCCACCGGCGACCCGTACGGCCCGCGCGACATCGACCATGTCCGCGTCGCTACGGACCTCGTGCCCGCGGTCCGTACATCCCGCGTTCACTGCAGCGAGACAGCGTTTGCCGCCAGTGATCACCTGCCCAAGGTCGCCGAGATCGAAGCCTGGGAACGCACACGACCAGGCCGAGGCGCAGGCGGCGGCCGCCCACGGAAGGCGACGGAATGAGGTTCGCCGGGCGAGTCTGGCTGCTGAGCGGGTCCGTGATCGTCTCTGGCAACTGATAGCCCATCAGGGGAACGGCGAGCGCCCGAGCTAGGGGCGTGCCCTCGGAAGATGTAGCTATCTTGTGGCGCTGCACTTGGTCTGAGTGTCGGGCTCCACCTGGGTCGCGGCTCGCATGAGACCCCAGCGGGAGACCTTGTCGAACACATGTTCTAGTGTCGTGTGTGCGTGGTGGACGGCGAGCGGAGGCGGTTGTGGGGTGGTTGCTCCGGGAGCGGGCTTCTGGGCGGGAATGGCGTTTCGGGGACAGTGACCTCGTCTGGGACGCAGGCGGCTTCGACACGTCGCGATTCGAACTGCATGTGCTCGATGAGCAGGTGGTCGGTGCGCCAGACGGCCGCCCCGAGCCATCCGGCGTGTCGGAGACACGAAGTAGCGCCATCGACCAGCTGGCCCAGAGGTAGCTGGTCAAGGGGTGGAAACCCCGCTGCGTCGAACAGTGTCGAATGGATGCTGTGTAACGGCCTGGATCACGATCCGTCACTCGAGTAGACGCTGGAGTCCATGGCTTGTCAGCGCTGAGTTTCGAGGAGGCATGGCGGCGGGTCGTGGCTGTTGCCTTCCGCTGCGGACCGCAGTACCGCGATCGAGCCGACGCTCCGGCCTCGGCGGTCAATGAGTGCTTCGGGCGATGAGGACGGGACAGGCGGCGTGGTGCAGCAGGGCTTGGCTGGTGGAGCCGAGGAGGAGTCCGGTGAATCCGCCGCGGCCGCGGCTGCCGGTGACGATCAGCTGGGCCTTGTGGCTCCAGTCGAGCAGGGCGGTGCGGGGGTCGTCGCGGACGACGACGTGCTGGACGTCGAGATCGGGGTAGTGCTCGCGTCGTCCGGCGAGGCGTTCGGCGAGGACTTCGGCTTCGCTGTCGGCGGAGGGGGCCCAGTCGTAGTAGGCGGCGACTTCGCCGAAGACGCGGGTGGTCTGGTCGGTGCCCCAGGCGTGCAGGGCGACGAGGTAGGTGCCGCGGGCGGCGGCTTCGGCGAACGCGGTGTCGACGGCGTTTTCCGACAGGGCGCTGCCGTCGACGCCGACGACCACGGGCAGGCTGTCGGGGAGTTCGTCGCCGCGGACGGAGAGCACGGGGCAGGTGGCGTGTGTGGCGAGGGCGAGGGTGACCGAGCGGCCGAAGGCGGCGGTGACCCGGGTGTTGCCGGTCGCGCCGAGCACGATCATCCGTGCGTCGCCGGAAAGCCCGATCAGCGCGGATTCGGCGGAGTCGTCGGACAGCTGGAGCCGAGGTTCGGCTGCTTTGGCGACATCGCGGGCTTGCCGGAGCATCTGGTGGCCGCGGTTGCGCAACTCGATGACGAGGTGCTCGGGTGGTGGGACGACTTGGCCGCGGTAGAGCTCGGACATGCCGAGGCCGTGGACGAGCAGGAGCGGGGCACCGCGGTCGACGGCGGCTTCGGCGGCCCAGGAGACCGCTTGCGTCGAGCCGGGTGTGCCGTCGACGCCGACAATGATCGCTGCGGTGCTCATGTCGCGCTCCCGTCTGTTGGTGCTTCCCGACGGTAGGCGCATGCGTGCGTGGGCTGCGATGGTCGTTGGTCCCTGTGGCCGGGGACTTTGGGCTGCTTCGCGGTCGCGGGGTACGCGGTTGTCTGGAGATGGGAACAGCGCCGCTACGAAGGAGAAAGGATCATGGTCGCTTTGGTACCGACACCCCGCTTCGCCTTGCCGAGTATCGCCGCCTGGCTGGAGAATCCGTGGCCGTTCGCCGAGCACAACCCGGTGCGGATCGAGGAGTCCACAGAGGACGGCAGGTACGTCGTGCGCGCGGAGCTGCCGGGGTTCGACCCGGAGAAGCAGATTTCGGTGACCACGCACAACGGTCTGCTCACCATCAGCGCCGAGCGGGAGGCCAGGGAGATCTCCCATGGCCGTAGTGAGTTCTTCTACGGGAAGTTCAGCCGCACGGTCGCCCTGCCGCAGGGTGTCGACGCGGCGAAGGTGAACGCGAGCTACGTGGACGGCATTCTCGAGATCACGATGCCGCACGACGAACAGGCGCGGCAGAAGGAAGTCAAGATCGACGTCACGAAGTCCTGAAACCCGACACGCCGGGCGGGTACGGCCAGCCGGCCGACCCGCCCGGCGTCGTGTGTGTCAGCAAGCCGAGGAGGTCACGATGCGTGTGCTCACCCTCAACCCCGGCTCGTCGAGCCTCAAAGCCGCGATGGTCGCCGATGGGACGGCGGTGGGACGGTCGGCTTGGGAGACCAAATCGTCCACCGTGGACGAACAGGTGGTCGCCGACGCGCTCGGGCGGTGGCGGGAGGTCGAGGCGGTCGCGGTGCGGTTCGTGCACGGAGGATCCCGTGGCGAACCCGTACTGGTGGACGACGAGCTGTTCGACGCGCTGGAGCGGCTTGGCCGGTTGGCTCCGCTGCACCAGCCGCAGTCGGTGGCCCTCACCCGTGCGGTGCGGCGGGCGTGCCCGGCGATTCCGGTGGTCGCCTGCTTCGACACGTCCTTCCACGTCGAGCTGCCGGCGGCCGCGGCGCACTATCCGCTGGCGAGGGAGTGGACCCGGCAGGGACGGCTGCGTCGCTACGGCTTCCACGGCCTGTCCTGCCAGTACGTCGCGCGCCGGGCTGTGGAGATGCTGGGGCTCGATCCCGGCGTCGCGCGGTTGGTGTGCTGCCATCTCGGGGCCGGGGTCTCGGTGACCGCGATCCACGGTGGCCGGAGTGTCGACACGAGCATGGGGTTCACGCCGCTGGAGGGCCCGGCGATGGCCACGAGGTCCGGGTCGATCGATCCCGGGTTGCTGCTGCACGTCATGGAAACGGCGTCGATGTCACCGGCCGGGATGGCCGACGCGTTGTACCGGCACTCGGGACTGGCCGGGATGAGCGGGACCAGCGGGGATCTGCGCGAGGTGCGGGCCGCGGCGTCGGCGGGCGAGCCCGACGCGGTGCTCGCGCTCGCGGTCTACCTGCATCGGTTGCGGCGGGAGATCGGGGCGGTGGCGATGAGCCTGCCGGGGCTGGACGCGATCGTGTTCACCGGTGGTGTTGCCGAGTATCAGCCGGACTTGGTCGCGACCTTGGCGGAGGGGCTGGGGCTACTGGGCGTCGAGGTCGACGAGGGCCGGTGTGCCGCGGACGGTGACCGGGTCGTCAGCCCGGACCATGCCGCGGTGACCGCGCTGATCCTGCGGGCCAGGGAGGATCTCGAACTCGCCAGGGGAGCCGAGCAGGTGCTGGCGCCGGCACGGGTGCGCTGAAACGGCGATGGCGGCGCGGAAGGTGTCGCGCCGCCAAAGCGGGGTGCGGCGCAGCGGAGCCACGGATTGCGGTGCACAAAAGGTGTGTCATATA
>NZ_JBHYIQ010000009.1:8399-44433 GCF_042739895.1 Amycolatopsis sp. NPDC059021 | reverse complement strand
ATAACTAAAATAATCTCCACCCGCCCGGGGCGGCGCGGTGGGGGTGGGGCGGGGCGGGGGGGGGTAAAACGGGGTTGGGGGGCGCTTGGGGTCCGGCCCCCCCATCGCGGGGTGCGGCTCAGCGGAGCCAGGGATTGCGGTCCACAAAGGACAGATTGGCCCAGCGGCGGCCGAGGCCCCAGGTGCGGCCTGCCAGCGTCGCGGCGAGGGCGATGAGCACGAGGGCGTAGACGAGGTGGTAGTCGATGATCGGGTTGGTCGACATGCTGGGTTTGCCGTCGAGGGTGGTGCGGGCGGGCGGCCATTCCGCGATCCACATGAGCGCCATCATGATGGTCCCGGCGGCCGCGGAGATCCGCAGCCCGATGCCGAGGGTGACGGCGACGCCGATGGCGGCGAGGCCGAGCATGAAGAGCCAGTCGGCCCACCAGGTGCCCGCCCAGCTGTGCAGGGTGCTGGCGAACGGGCCGGCGTTCACGTGGCTGAGGAAGCCTTTGGTGGGGGAGCCGCCGTTGAGCCACGCGTTGGCCGAGGGGGTGGCGTAGCCCCAGCCGAAGGTCTTGTCCAGGAAGGCCCAGAGGAACAGCAGGCCGGTGGCGATGCGGAGCACGGCCAGCGCGCGAGAGCCGTTGCCGGAGGTGCCGGGCGGCTGGGTGAGCTGCCGGGTGGATTCTCCGTGGGTGGTGTGGTCTTTGAGGGACATCGGTTTCTCCTGGGTTCACTTGTCCGATGTGGACGGTTGGAGGTGCGGTTCGGCTTGGTCGTCCCAGACGAAGTCGAGGCGGTTGTGCACGTCGATGACGCCGGGGACGCGGGCGGTGAGCAGGCCGGCGCGCTCGGCCTCGCCGCGGCTGTCGAGCCGTCCGACGAGGGTCACGACGCCGTTTTCGACGGTGACCGCGGCTTGGCCCGGGGTCGCCCAGAGCGCGCGTTGGAGGACGTCGCGTTCGATGTCGGCGTGGATTTCCGGGTCTGGCCGGCAGAAGGAGCCGAGCAGATCGCGCCGGGACACGACACCGACGAGCCGTCCGTCGTCGACGACGAACAGGCGGCGGATCCCGGTGCGGGCGAGCCGGATCGCCGCGGTCTGGACGGAGGCGTCCACCGTGATGGTCCGGGCGGGGCGGGTCATGAGGTCTTCGGCGACCAGGGCGTGGGCCTTGTCCCAGTCGCGGCGCGCGCGGCCTCCCGAGATCAGTCCGGGACGTGCTTCGCCGGTGCCGGTGCGGAACCGGGCGAGCAGGTCGGCTTCCGAGACGACGCCGAGCGGGCGGTCGTGTGCGTCGAGGACGGGGACGGCGCTGATCCGTCGTTCGGTCAGCAGCCGCGCGACGTGTTTGTACGGCGTTCGCGGGGTCACGGTGACCGGGTTCGCCGTCATGACGTCGGAAACGTTCTGGCGCATGGTGTCCTCCGATCGGCTCGCCGCGCATCGGGCCGGTGTGCGGCGCTGGCCATGCGCTCAAGCTAGGACCGTGACACGGCCGTGGGCCGGGGTCGTTGGTCCCCGATACCCGGGACCTCGGACGCGCCGGTGGGCCCTTCACACCCGGGCACGCGCGAGGTGGACTCGGGACATGAGGATCGGCGGACGTGATGGCTGAGCGACCACGGGAGAAGCGGTTTCCCCGGCCTGTCTACGAGCGGGAACTGCTGCGCTTGCAGGGGGAACTGGTGGTGTTGCAGGAATGGGTGCGGGCCTCGGGTGCCCGGTTGGTGGTGCTGTTCGAGGGCCGTGACGCGGCGGGCAAGGGCAGCACGATCAAGCGGTTCACCGAGCATCTCAATCCGCGGGTGGTGCGGATCGCGGCATTGCCGAGACCGACCGAGCGGGAGCGGACGCAGTGGTACTTCCAGCGTTACGTCGAGCATCTGCCCGCAGCGGGCGAGATCGTGCTCTTCGACCGGAGCTGGTACAACCGCGCCGGCGTGGAGCGGGTGCTGGGGTTCTGCACGGCCGAGGAGCATCGCCGCTTCCTGCAGCAGTGCCCGACGTTCGAGCGATTGCTGGTCGACGACGGGATCCTGCTGCGCAAGTACTGGTTCTCGGTGAGCCAGGCCGAACAGACGCGACGGTTCCGCGCCCGCATCGACGACCCGCTCCGCCGCTGGAAGCTGTCCACAGTGGACCTCGAATCGGTGACGCACTGGGCGGAGTACTCGCGGGCCAAGGACGACATGCTGACCCACACCGACACCGCGGAGTCCCCGTGGTATGTCGTCGAAAGCGAGGACAAACGCCGTGGACGGCTGAACATGATCAGCCATCTGCTCGGCTCGGTGCCTTACCACGAGGTGCCACGACCGGCGCTGGAGCTCCCGGCGAACCCGCCCGCGTCGGCCTACCCCCGCACCGAGCGGAGCCTCCAGTACTACGTGCCCGATCACGCCGAAACGTTGCTGCGCCGATGACTTTCGTGGCCATTCACTGGGACGTTCGGCCCTAAGCCGCGCGGCCCGGCGCGCGCGACGCTGGAGGCGAATCGGCGAACAGGAGACGTCATGTATGCCCACCCTGGCGACTGGCTGGTGATCAAGGGCTGCCGGGTCGACAGCCCGGAACAGCGCGGGCAGATCCTCGAGGTCCGCTCGGCGGACGGTGCGCCGCCGTACGTGGTCCGCTGGCTGAGCGACGACCACGTCTCGATGGTGTTCCCCGGCCCCGACGCGGTAGTGGAGCCCAGCCATGCGACCTGCTAGCGAACGCGCTGTCGTCGTCGGCATCGACGGTTCGGAGTCCGCGCGGCTGGCCGCGGTGTGGGGAGCCGAGGAGGCTGTCCGGCGCGGGCTTCCGCTGAGACTGGTCAGCGTGTACACGGTGCCACGCGTCGGCCTGGGCTCGCTCACTGGCTCGGTCGAGGCGATCCGGGACGGTCTGGAGGCGCAGGCCCGGGTCCGGCTCGAAACCGCGAGCAAGTCGGTGCGGGCGCTCTATCCCCACCGGCCGGTCGAGCTGGCGGCCCGCGAGTGGAACCCGGTCGCCGCGCTCACCCAGGAATCGGAGCGGGCGAGCCTCGTCGTCCTGGGTTCCCGGGGCCTGGGCGGATTCACCGGTTTGCTGGTCGGATCGACGGCGGTCGCACTGGCGGGACACGGACACTGCCCGGTCGTCGTCGTGCGGGGCCGGACGCCGAACACGCCACCGCCGGTCACGGGGCCCGTCGTCGTGGGACTGGACGGATCGGCCGACAGCGTGTCGGCGCTGGCATTCGCATGCGAGGAAGCGTCGTGGCGGCGGGCGCGGCTGGTGGCGGTGCACACGTGGAACCCCGCGCTGGCCGACGGCAAGCCGCGGCCACATCCGCTCGATCTGGACCCGGCCGAGGTGGATCGTGAGGAACGGCGGGTGCTGGCCGAACAGCTCGCGGGCTGGCAGGAGAAGTATCCCGAGATCGCCATCGACCGCGTCGTCGCGTGCGGGCGGCCGGTTCGGACGCTCCTCGACCGGGCGGATCGCGCGCAGCTGCTCGTGGTCGGCTCGCGGGGCCTGGGTGGCTTCCGGGGGATGATGCTGGGGTCGACGAGCCAGGCAGTGCTCGCCCATTCACCGTGCCCGGTAGCGGTGATCCGGCAGACCGGCGAAGGTTTGTGACCGCGCTCCCCGTGCCTCGGCGACCGATGCCCACCGACGCCGTGACGACCGAATTCTTCGACACCACCGGCCTGAGGTTGCTCAAGCAGGGCTTCGCGCTGACCCGCCGGTCCGGGGAATGGTGGCTGCACACCCAACGCCGCTGCGTCCTGCTGCCCTACGGCGCGCGCGAGACCGGAGCGGCGGCGCGGCTTGTGCTGGCTCCTGCCCGGGGAGTGGAACTCGAACCGGTCGCGGCGACCGCGACAGAGCCGAGCGAGAACGCCGGGCTCACAGTGGCCAAGCGAATTCTGGCCGATCGGCTCACGCGTCCCGAACGGGTGACCGACGGTTCGGCACGAGACGCGCTTCTCGTGACGTTGCACGAAATGCTCGGAAGAATCGCCGAGGCCGACGTCGATGTCCGGCTCGGTGAGCGCGCCGCCGCGGGCCGCCTGCGTGTCGCTGTCAGGCGCGTCCGCGGCCTGCTCGGCGTGGCGGCTCCTGCGCTCGGCGGACGACTGGGCGCGGGGATACGGCGTGAGCTTGGCTGGCTCGCCGGCGAACTCGCGCCTGTTCATGAGGCCGAAGTGCTGGTCCCGCGACTGCGTCAGCGGCTCGCCGCGCTGCCGGAGGAATTCGCCCGGGAACCCGCCCAGGCACGCGTCACCCGGTACTTCGCCGACTGCGGCCGGGCACGCGCGGCCGCGGCGCTCGGTTCGCGAAGGTACCTTCAGGTGCTGAACGCCATTGACGTGCTTGAGGTCGTGCTGGCCGAAACTCCGCGCACACGGTGGCCGAAGGCCGCTCGACGTCCGGCGGCCACTGTGCTGCCGGGGATGGCAGCGTCATGGACGAGAAAGACGACGCAGGAACTGCGCCGAGCGGGCCGAGACCGGGGTTTGAGCGAGGCACGCCACGCGGTAGAGAAGCTCCGATGCCTGGTCGACTCGGGCTGTCGGGCCGGGATCGGCACCCGAGGCGTCGAGGTGCCGCTCGGCACGGTCGGTGAACTGCTCGATGAGCAGCGCGTCGCGATGACGGCGCATCGGCATCTTCGCGCGCTCAGAACACAGGCAGCCGACGCGGGTGAGGACTACGCGGTCTTCGACGCCCTGCTGCGTGCCGAGATCGCCGCCATCGACCAGTACTCGGCGCGGGCAGCGGAAGCGTGGCAAGCGGCACGCTCGGCCTTGAGTCCATTGTGCACCGATGGGACGTAGGTCCCGTGGGGTGGTGACCAAGGCATGCGGTGCGGCGGGGAGCGGCCGGAATACCGTCGGTGGCAGGCCGTGAGCAGGGAGGTAACCCATGCGAGCCCGTGACGTGATGACCTCGCCGGTGATCACCGTTGACCCGTCGACGACGGCGAAGGAGGCGGCGGAAATCCTTTCGTCGCGCGGATTCACCGCTCTTCCGGTGGTGGACGGCGATGATCGCCTGATCGGCATCGTCACCGAGGCGGATCTGATCCGCGACCGGGTTCCGGCCGATCCGCGCCGTCGTGGCGGCGAGCGGCACACGGCCCCCGAGCCGGCGGTGGGCGGGGTGATGACCACCCCGGCGACCGGGATGTCGCCGGGCACCGATGTCGCCGACCTGACTCGCGCGCTGGTCGATTCCGGGATCCGCGCGATGCCCATCGTGGACGGCGCGAAGGTGATCGGCATCGTGACCCGCGGGGACATCGTCCGCGTACTGGCGCGGGAAGACCGCGCGATCCTGAACGACGTCCGGCACCACCTGGAGATCTACGGCGGGCCGGACCGCTGGACCGTGGCAGTGAACGACGGCGTGGTCCGGGTCGTCGACGCCTACGACGACGAAACCGACCGGTACGTGGCGACTCAGCTGGCCCGGGCGGTACCCGGCGTGGTCGATGCCCAGGTCGTCTCCGAACACGAGGGGAGCATCCGATGAACGACACCATCCTGGTTGGAACCGATGGTTCGGACGACGCGCGACGGGCCGTGGCCTGGGCCGCTGAGACCGCGGCCGCGCACGGCGCCGGCCTGCGGATCGTGAGCGCGGCCAACATCGCCGGGCTGTACTACGGTGGCGGCGTCGCGCTGGGCGAGGGCATGCTGAACGACCTCGTCCAGATGACCGAGGACGCCGTGCGGCGCGCGGCGGAGGTCGCCCGCTCGGTGGATGCCGGGATACGGATAGCGACCGAGACCTGGCGTGACGCACCGATACCCCGGCTCATCGAGCTGTCCCGGGACGCGCGGATGCTGGTCGTGGGCGCGGGGCAGGGGGGACTGTTCGCGACCCTGCTGGGTTCGACCACGTCCGCTGTCGTGGCCCACGCGCATTGCCCCGTCGCGGTGGTTCGTGGCCGGGACGGTACGGGCCAGGTCCCGGCGGAAGGGCCTGTGGTGGTCGGGATCGATGGCAGCCCGACCAGCGAACGCGCGGTCGCGGTCGCATTCGAGGAGGCGTCGCTGCGGAAGGCGCCGCTGGTGGCGCTGCACGCGTGGAGCGACGTCGTCTACGACTCCACCCGCGGGAGCGCCCGGCTGCTGCCGCAGCGGGAATCGCTGATGGACGATGAGGAACGGCTGCTGGCCGAGCGGCTCGCCGGCTGGCGGGAGAAATACCCGGATGTCGAGGTCAGCCGTGACCTGCGGCTGGACCGGCCGCGGCACGCGCTGCTGGAGCTGTCCGAACAGGCGCGGCTCGTGGTGGCAGGCAGCCATGGGCGCGGTGGCTTCACCGGGATGCTGCTGGGCTCGACCAGTCAGGCGCTGGTCCAGCATGCGCGGTGCCCGGTGCTGGTCGTGCGGCCGGAGGTGACCCGATGACCGCGGTCGAAACGCGAGACGTCGCGCTCACCGGCACGGAACTGTCGCAAGTGGACGCTCAGTGGCGGGCGGCGAACTACCTGTCGGCGGGGCAGATCTACCTGATGGCCAATCCACTGCTGGCCGAACCACTGCGGCGCGAGCATGTCAAGCCGCGGCTGCTGGGGCACTGGGGGACCAGTCCCGGGCTGAACTTCGTCTACGCGCACCTGAACCGCGCGATCGTCACGCACGGCACCGAGATGCTGTTCGTGACCGGCCCCGGCCACGGTGGTCCCGCGCTGCTGGCCAACACTTGGCTCGAGGGCAGCTACACCGAGGCCTGGCCCGAGATCACCCGGGACGCCGACGGGATGTGCGCGCTGTTCCGGCAGTTCTCCTTTCCCGGCGGGGTGCCCAGTCACGTCGCGCCCCAGGTGCCCGGCTCGCTGCACGAGGGCGGCGAACTCGGATACTCGCTGGCGCACGCCTTCGGCGCGGCATTCGACAACCCCGGGCTCGTGGTCGCTTGCGTCGTCGGGGACGGCGAGGCGGAGACCGGGCCACTGGCGACGAGCTGGCACGGCTGCCGCTGGCTCGATCCGGCGCGCGACGGCGCCGTGCTGCCCATTCTCCACCTCAACGGCTACAAGATCGCCAACCCGGCGTTGTTGTCCAGGATCGCACCGTCCGAACTGGACTCGCTGCTGCGCGGGTACGGCTACGCGCCGCTGTATGTCGAAGGTGACGACCCGTCGACGATGCACCAGGCCATGGCCGCGGCCGTCGACACCGCGCTCGCCGATCTGGGCAGGATGCGTGGCACCGGCACGCGGTCCGCGTGGCCGATGATCGTGCTGCGCACACCGAAAGGCTGGACTGGACCGTCCATAGTGGACGGCAAGCGGGTCGAGGGGAGCTGGCGGTCCCACCAGGTGCCGGTGCCGGAGGTCCGGGACAACCCGGAACACCTGCGGCAGCTGGAGTCCTGGTTGCGGTCCTACCGGCCCGAGGAACTGTTCGACGCCGACGGCGTACCCACCGCCTCCGTGCGGGCACTCGTTCCACCACCCGCGCTGCGGATGGGGTCGAGCCCGCACGCCAACGGCGGCCGGATCCTGCGGCCGCTGGGCCTGCCGGACGTCGCGGCGCACGCCGTCGCGGTCACCGAACCCGGTTCCGTGACCGCGGAACCCACCCGCGTTCTCGGCCGGTATCTGCGGGACGTGTTCGCTCTTTCGGCGGCTCGGCGGAACTTCCGGCTGTTCGGCCCGGACGAGACGGCCTCGAACCGGCTCGACGCGGTCTACGAGGTGACCGCGAAAGCCTGGCAGCTCGCGACGACGGCGGACGACGAGCATCTCGAGCCCGACGGCCGTGTGCTGGAAGTGCTGTCCGAGCACCTGTGCCAGGGCTGGCTCGAAGGCTATCTGCTGTCCGGGCGGCACGGGCTGTTCTCGTGTTACGAGGCGTTCGTGCACATCGTCGACTCGATGCTCAACCAGCACGTCAAATGGCTGAAGACGCACCGGAAGATCCCGTGGCGGCGCCCGGTCGCGTCGCTGAACTACCTGCTGACCTCGCACGTGTGGCGCCAGGACCACAACGGCTTTTCCCACCAGGACCCCGGATTCGTCGACCACGTCGCGAACAAGAGCGCCGAGGTCGTGCGGGTCTACTTCCCGCCCGACACGAACACGCTGCTGCACGTGGCCGACCATTGCCTGCGCAGCCGCGACTACGTCAATGTCATCGTCGCGGGCAAGAACGACACCCCGGTCTGGCTTGACGCCGAAGAAGCCGCGCTGCACTGCGCTCGCGGCGTCAGCAGGTGGGACTGGGCGAGCGCGCATCCCGACCGCGAGCCGGACGTCGTCCTGGCCTGTGCGGGAGACGTACCGACGATCGAGGTGCTCGCCGCCGCGAAACTGCTGCGGGAACAGCTGCCGCAGCTGGCGGTGCGGGTGGTGAACGTCGTCGACCTGATGCGGCTGCAGCCGCGTTCCGAACACCCGCACGGGATGTCCGACCGTGAGTTCGACGCCCTGTTCACCACCGACCGTCCGGTGCTGTTCGCCTACCACGGCTACCCATGGCTGATCCACCGCTTGGCCTACCGCAGGCACAACCACGCGAACCTCCACGTCCGTGGTTACACCGAGCACGGCACTACGACGACGCCGTTCGACATGCTCGTGCTCAACCGCATGGACCGCTTCCAGCTCGTCATCGACGTCATCGACCGCGTCCCAGGCCTGCTCGCCATCGCGGGCGCGTTACGGCAGCGGATGACCGAATCGCGGGAGCGGCACCGTCGCTGGATCCGTGAACACGGCGAAGACCTCCCCGAAATCCGCCACTGGACCTGGAAGAGCCAGTGACTCAGCGCGTCGTCGGATCTGTGGAAATCGCTACGTCGAGTGATCCCACGTCGAGTCTTTCCTACGTTCGGTAGTCGATAAGGCTTGTGTACCGCCGATCGGACGTACTAGTGCGCGAGCGACCGTTCATCGTTCGGGTGACGCCGTTCGGCGTATTGACACGCGCTACTCGCCGGTACGCGCGTGTCCTCGCGCATGATGTGGCCAGCCCCGTGTAAACAAGCTGGAACGCGGCCCCCTGTTGGCGCAGGGAGCCGCGCGACGTCCCAACTGAATAGCTGAACCACATCCACGTTGCTCAAGCTAGGAACGCTAGCGAGCTTAGAACCCCTGCGCGGAATCCGCCAGTGTTTGCTCGCAGTGTTTCCCGGCACTGTCCATTCGGGAATAAACGCATGCCGCAACGCACCACCTGTCAGCCCATGAACGTCTACCGCCTCGAGGGTAGCCGGGACCTCTCCGACTACCTTCTGTCCACCTCGGACGGTATCGAATATGATGATCTTGTCCCAGTCGCCGGTACGATCTGCCGTCTCGTCGTCGGAACACGCCACACGGAACGTCCTTTGTGGTCCGGCTACCTGCAGTCGATTACCGGCTATGACGCCGAGCTTCCTGGCCTGCAGCCGTTCTCGGTGCTGGTGATTCCGGTCGGTGATTGGACATTCGCGCTTACCACCGGGTCTGGGCACCAGCTGATCGACGACGAGCTCGTCGATCAGGGCTTCGGCCTGATGTTCGGGATCCGCAGGCTGGACGCCGAGCGGCTCGGCACGGTCGCCAGCGCAGCGCTCGACATCACCGCGCGCTCGACGTCAACCTCGTTTCCCGGCGGCAGCGACATCGGCGCGTTCCGGCTGGAGCCCTACGGCGAGGTCGTCACACGCATCTTCGGGTCGGCCAATCTGGAGGGGCTGACCTACCATCGGGAAACGGGCCGTAGCCATCAGGTGCGTGCGGCCAACTCTCTGTACTTGCCGTTGCCGGACAGCCCAGTCGCACTGCTTCGGGACCTGCAGACCTTGACGGACATCGTCGACGAACCCGACGAACACTCCGCGCTCCGGTTCGTGACCCAGACCCGGCGGCTCCCCAGGAACCACCGGCTTCGTGCCGAACTCGACGCGCGGCTTGCCGCGGCGCTCGCGGGAGAGCCTGAGGTGGGACCGCTGGGGCTGGCTTGGCCCGCCGAGGTGAATCGTGACGCCGAGGAAGCGGGGGCGTTCAAGGTGAACCGGCTGGGCGCGGGCGGTCCGTTCGTCATGGCACCCGATGACGATCTATCGGCGCTGACCGGCCGGTTCGCCGACATCGAGGATTCCCGGCGCATGAAGGTGCTGCGCAACGCACGGATGACGGTCTGCACCGACAGCTTGGGGACGACGCCGGTCGGCACGTCGATCAGCCTGCGGAAGTGGTTCGCCTTCGAGACCACGATCGACGGCGGCCGATACTGCTTCCATCAGGGTGATTGGTACCGGATCGGCGAGGGTTTCGTCGAGCAGATCCGTGCGCAGGTCGCCGACTTGCTGAACCGCAAGGCGGACCTTGATTTCCCGGTCTGGGTTCCCGGCGGGCCCGATGGGGACGAGCACAGCTACTGCGAACTAGTCGGGAAGCAGCCGGGGTACCTGTGCTTGGACAAGGATTTCGCCAAGACGCCGTTCCATCCTAAGTTCGAGCTCTGTGACGTGGTCGGCCCGGGTGACGAGCTGGTGCACATCAAGTGGCTCGGACGTGCTACCGCGGCCAGCCACCTCTATACACAGGCGAGTGCTGCGGCATGGTCGCTCCGTGAGGAACCGGAGGCCGGGCAGCAACTCGCCGAGAAGGTGCGGGCTCGTGATCAGTTCCGGGCCGAACCCCAACCGTCGGCGCTCGTCCTGGCCGTCGCCGGTCGCATGTGGAATGTCGATGAGCTGTTCACGCTGTCCCAAATCGGGCTGCTTCGCCTGGAACGTGAGGCGCGGCACCTGCAGAAGAAGCTGATGTTCGCGGATATCCCGTACGTCTCGAAGGGGGACGCCAAGCGGCTCCGGTCTGCAGCGTAACCCTTGGCCGCGAGGGCTCCTGCCACAGCGGGCGCCCTCGCGGCTTGTCGCCTGGTCCTTCTTGCTCGCTGACATAGCCGACATAACGGGTGGAAAGCGGTGGGCGAGAGACTTACGCTCGGACCTTCATGGGCTCGTCGCCGCGTTGTCGCTTGCTTCGCTCCCCGAGGGGATTCGCCGGGCCGCTTCGGGGGTGATCACGACGACGGGACACTGCGCGTGCCCGACGCAGTGTCCGGCGACGCTGCCGAGGACCAGCTGCCCGAGTGCGGTGGTGCGGCGCGCGCCCACCACGAGCAGGTCCGCGGTGGCCGACGCCGCGACCAGTTCGCTCGCCGCGTCACCGTGCGAGACGCGATCCTGCACTGGCGCGGCGTCGGCGAACTCGGCTCGTACGGTGTCGATTCGTTCGGCGGAGGTCGGCGGGCCGACCGGCTGCCTGCCGTGCGGTTGCAACGCCAGTGTCGTTCCGGGAAGAAGGGAATCGCGCGGAGCGACGTACAGCGCCTCGAGCCGGTCGCCGGACCGGGCTTGGCCGAGTGCCCAGCGGAGTGCGGCGTCGCCGGCGGGTGAGCCGTCCAAGCCGATGATGATCAGCCGGCGCTCCTGCTGCTGTGTCATGGTGTGGCTCCTCGATCCCGGAATCTCGTGGGCTGTGCCGGAAGTGTCGGCGTGCGGGCACCCGGCCGACCATGGCCGAAGGTCCTCGCGGGCGGGGCCGGAGGCCACTGGATCGAGGCCGGGTGGCGGCGAACACTGGAGACGTGGCCAGGAGGATCCCATGACGCTCACCCAGACTGTGCAACCCTCGGCGCGTTCGCACGAATGGTCACACGACGAGCAGGGTGTCCTCGTCGGCGCGGCTCGCGAGGCACCGCCACGGAGGCTCAGCGGCGGCTGGGTCGTGCAGATCCACGACGGCGCCATCGACGTCTTCGAGCGGACCGGTTTCCGGGTACCGGGCGACGACCGCCCGGGGCGGGCCCGCCTGCTCCACTGCGGCGCGGTGCTGGCGAACCTCGAGGTGGCGGTGCGCGTGCTGGGCTGGGTTCCGGTGACCGTGATCGGATCGGCTCCGGAGGCCCCGGACCGGATCGCCCGGATCACCGCCGGGACACGCACCACACCGTCCACACGGGACCGAGCCGAGTACCGCGCCGTCTTCGGACATCGCTCGCGGTCCGATGTGGACGCCCGGCGATTGTCGCGGGCTCTGGTGGAGCAACTGCGACCACGGCTGTCCGGTACCGGAGTCCGGGTGCGTGCGGTGCGGGAGGGCGATGCCCATGCCCGGCTCGGTGAGCGATACCGTCTCGCGGATCATCGCGAGCATCCCGGTGGCTGTTTCGCGATCGCCGTGCGCCTCGAGAGCCGGTCCGATCTGATCCGGGCCGGGCAGGCCGCCCAGTATCTGCTGCTGGCCGCGGCGGAGCTCGGTGCGGTCGGCGACTTCGTGATCACCCCCTTCCGTTACCCGAAGACACGGGTGTCGCTGGCTGGTGAACTCGCACTACCCGGTTTCGTGGAACTGTTCGTGTCGATCGCGATCCCGGAGCCCCGGCGAGTTCCGCTCACCGACCCGGAGTACCCGGCAGCCCGCCCGTGAGCGCTTTGCCCGGGCAGTCCGAAGCCCGGGAGTGAACTTTTGTGGTCTTTGGTCCCGGGCTTCGGTGTCTTCCGCATCCGGCGCCCGGCCCCCTGTGCGCGCGAATGTGGCTTCACGACCGAGAAGTGGGTGAAGCCGATGTTGACCGAAGAGATCATGAGCACGCCCGTCACCTGCATCACGCCGGATGCGCCCGTGACGGAGGTGGCCGTGCTGCTCACCCGGCGTGGGATCGCGGCGATGCCGGTGCTCGAGAACGGGATTCTGGCGGGGCTGGTGAGCGAGACCGACCTCATGACCGAAGAGGCCGCGAAGCCGGGGGCGCTGGTCGCCGATCTGATGACTCGTGACGTCGTCACCGTCGCGCCGGATACCCGTGTCGCCGAGCTGCCCGAACGTCTGCTGCGCAATGGTGTCCGCAGCATGCCGGTCGTTTCGGACGAGGGGCGGGTGCTGGGGATCGTCGCGCGCCGGGATGTGGCGCGGGCGTTGGTGCATCACGACAGTGCGCTCGTGCGTCAGGTGCGTTACCGGCTCGACGGGTACTTCGGGTACGGCAGGCGGTGGGATGTGGAGGCCGATCGCGGGATCGTCACCGTGACCGGGGAATTCCGCGACGGTGCGGAGCCGGGGATGGTGCAGGCGATCGCGGAGATCGTCCCCGGGGTGAAGTGGGTCCGGGTCGTGCCGCGAAACACGATCCCGTCCGCTGAAAAGCCCGGCGGACAGTCGTCCTGACGCGCCTTTGGTGCCTGATGGGCCGGGACCAACGTCCCGCGAGCCGGTGACGGGCGACCGCAGCGGGACCAGGTGGTGGGCGGCGAAGCTGAACGGGTAAGGGAAGACGAACCCGGGAGCGGCGATGACACGCGCACTGTCCATTGTGGTCGATCAGGCGATCGCGGCCGCGGTCCGGGCGCCTTCGCCGCACAACACCCAGCCGTGGCGGTTCGTGGTCGGCGGCGAACGGATCGAGGTCCGCCTGGACCGGGACCGTGTGCTGACCGCGGCCGACCCGGAGGCGCGCGAAGCCAGGCTGTCCTGCGGTGCGGCCCTGCTGAACCTTGTTGTTTCCTTGCGGTGCCAGGGTTTCGAGCCGCAGGTCGAGCTGCTGCCCGGCGCGGCCGAGCCGGATCTGCTGGCGGTGGTGACCCACGAGGGGAAGCATCGTGTCTCCGTCGAGGACCAGACGCTCGCCGACGCGGTGTTTCGCCGCCATACTCACCGTCGGCCGTTCCTCGATCGGACGGTATCGGCGGGCATCCGGGCCACGCTCGCCCGCGCCGCGAGCCGCGAGGGCGCCACGCTCCATTTCGTAGACACCGAGTATGCGCGCCTGACCGCGCTCGTGCGGCGCGCGGAGTTCCTGCAGGCCGGCGACGCGGCGTTCCGGACCGAAGCCGCACGGTGGACGCGCCGGGACGCCGACAGCCCGGACGGGGTTCCGCTCGCGGCTGCGGCTCCGCCACCGGACCACGATGGGGTGATCGCGTTGCGGGAATCCCATCTCGACCTGGGTCTTCCGATGCGTGCGTATGAGCAGGAACCGTTGCTGGCGGTGGTGCTGACCCCGGACGCGGGTCCGGTGGCGCAGGTGCGTGCGGGTCAGGCGCTGCAACGGGTTCTGTTGACCGCGACCTCGGTACGGGTGGCGACGTCGTTCCTGTCCCAGCCGTTCGAGGTGGCCTCGACCCGGGACGGGATCACCGAGCTGTTCCGTCCGCTTGGCCATCCGCACACGGTGCTCCGCATGGGCTACGGCTACTCGGCGCCGTCGTGGACCGGCCGCCGCCCGATCCACGACGTCGTGGTGACCGCCGAAGACACCGAAAGGAGCTCGCGATGACCACCATGCCCATGGTCACCCGGTGGTGGCATTGGCTCTGCCCGCGCCGAGGCGGCCTCGCCCGGCGATCCGACCGGATCGAGGCCGCGATCCTGGTGGCCGTGGTGGTGCTCGGACTGGCCGCGGTGCCGCTCGCCGCGGCGGCCGGGTCGGTGGTCTACGCCCGTTCGCACGCGGTGTCCGTCCAGCAGCTCGCGGAGCGGCTTCCGGCCGAAGCGACGCTGCTGGCCGACGGCCCGTCGCCGAGGCCGCGGGCCGGGCCGGGGTGGTGGCGGAGAAAGCCCCGACCGCCGCGATGTGGACGCTGCCGGACGGCACCATGCGGCGCGGCCGGATCGACGCGATCCAAGGCACCGTCACCGGCGCGCGGGTCCCGATCTGGCTCGACCGGAACGGCAGTCCGGTGGACCCACCGCTGTCGGCGGTGGGCGCGGGCGTCAACGGCGTGGCCGTCGGGTTTGGCCTGCTCGCGGTCACGTGGGCGCTGCTGGCTGCGGCGTACGCGGTCAGCCGGTGGGTTCTGGACAGGGGCCGGTACGCCCGCTGGCAATCGGAGTGGCGCCGGGACCAGGAACGTCGGGAAAACCGCTGAAGGGACAGGACAATGACAGAGGAGAAAGCGGCCGGTCGGATTGTGGTGGGAGTGGACGGGTCAGCGGCGTCGGCGGCCGCCCTGCGCTGGGCGCGGGCGGAGGCTGATGCCCGGGGCGCCGAACTGCACGCGGTCACCGCCTGGCTCTACGACCCGATACTCGACGAGGCGTCGATCGCCCGGACACAAGCCGAAGCGCGGGAAGCACATCTGGCCAAGCTCAAGGAGTTCGTCGCGACGGCGCTCGGTGACGACCCGGGTGTCGAGGTGACCTACGAGGCCCCGGACGGGGACGCGGCGGACATGCTGGTGGCGAGGTCCGTGGACGCGGCCATGCTCGTGCTCGGCGGTCACGGTACGCGGAAGCTGCGGCACCTGTTGGTGGGTTCGGTGTGCGCGGCCTGCCTGCGGCACGCGTGCTGCCCGGTCGTGGTCCTCCCGGAGGAAGTGACGTCGAAGGTGGACGTGCTGGAGCGCTTGCTCGGCTCGGCGGCGTCGTATGTCCCGGGGCCGGTGCTGTGATGCGGGCCCGGGAGATCATGAGCAGCCCGGCCGTCACCACGGAACCCGGCACCCCGGTGCGCGAGGCCGTGGCGCTGCTCGTCGAGCACGGATTCGCGGGACTTCCGGTCGTGGACGAGCAAGACCGGGTGGTGGGTCTGTTCACCGAATACGACGCGTTGCGCGGGGCGCGGCGGGGTACCGGTGGCACGGTCGGAGACGTGATGACGTCGCCGGTCGAGGTCGTCTCCCCGGAGACCAGGGTGACCGAGATCGGCCGCCGGATGCTGGCCGACCGGCTTCGCTGCCTGCCGGTGGTGGCCGACGGCGTCGTGGTCGGCGTGATCAGCAGGCGGGACGTCCTCCGGCCGCTGGTCCGCCACGACGACGCCATCGCCGCGCAGTTGCGTGCTCTGCTGACCGACTATTCGGGGCATCGTGGCCGCTGGTCGGTCGAGGTCGTGGGTGGTGCGGTCACGGTGTCGGGGACCTTCGCCGACGAGGCGGAACGAGCGGTGATCACCGCATTGGCGCGCACCGTGCCCGGAGTGTCCGAAGTGGACTGTCGCGCCGAGTACACGGTGGTCCGATGAACAGCGGCACCAGCGCGCTGCTCGCCGACGGCACGGTGGTCACCGTGCGGCCGTTGGCCGAGGCGGACACGGACGCGGTGCTGGCGCTGCATCGCGGGCTCAGCGAACGGGACCGGTATCTGCGGTTCTTCACGACCCGGCCCGCGGGCGTGGCCGGGCTCGCGCACACCATCGTCACCGGGACAGGCCTCGGGGCTTTCCGCGGTGACCGGCTCATCGGTGTCGCGCACTACGCGATGTTGGGCGACGCCGAGACCGCCGAGATGGCCGTCGTGATCGACGAGACCGCGCAGGCACATGGCGTCGGGACCCTGCTGCTGGAGCATCTCGTCCTGGCCGCCCGGCGGCACGGGGTCCGGCGGTTCCTCGGCGAGGTGCTGACGGAGAACCGGCGGATGGTGCGGGTGCTCACCGACTTCGGCCTGCCGTACTCGGTGGTGCACGACGGACCGTACGCGGTGATCGAACTGGAATTGGGCGAACCGGACCGGTACCTGGACGCGGTCGCGGAACGGGAACGGACGGCCGACATCGCGAGCCTGCGCGCGGTACTGGCGCCCGCGTCGGTCGCGGTCGTCGGCGCGGGCCGTAAACCCGGATCCGTCGGGCACGCGATCCTGCGCAACCTCGTCGATGCCGGGTTCGGCGGCGAACTGTACGCCGTCAACCCGCACGCGGACACGATCGCCGGTGTCGCGTGCGTCCCCTCACCCTCGGACCTGCCTGGCGCGGTGGATCTCGCGGTGATCTGCGTTCCCGCGGACGCCGTGCCGGGCGCCGTGGCCGAGTGCGGCCGGCGCGGCGTCCGCGCGGTGGTCGTCATCACCGCCGGGCTGACCGGCACCGGCCTGGCCGACCGGGTGCGTGCCTCGGCGCGCCGCTTCGGTATTCGTGTCGTCGGCCCGAACTGCTTCGGCGTGGCCAACACCGCACCCGAGATACGGCTTGACGCCACCTTTGCGCACGACACCGTGCCCGGTGGCCGCGTCGGTGTCGTGACGCAGTCGGGCGGGTTCGGGATCGCGCTGCTGGAGTCGCTGGGCGAACTCGGCCTCGGTGTCTCGACCTTCGTATCGACCGGGGACAAGTACGACGTCAGCGGCAACGACCTGCTGCTGTGGTGGACGGCCGACGAACGGACCGACATCGCCGTGCTGTACCTGGAATCCTTCGGCAACCCAAGGAAGTTCGGCCGGTTCGCCCGTCGGCTCGCACGGCGCAAACCGGTGCTTGCGATCCGGGGAGCCGGTACCTCGGCGGCGCAGCGTGCGGCCACAGCGCACACCGCCGCCACAGCGGTCTCCGCCGGTATCCGCGACGCGTTGTTCGCTCAGGCCGGTGTCACGGTGGTCGATACGGTCGCGGAGATGATCGGCCTGCTCGCCGCCCTGTCGTGGCAGCCCCTGCCCGCGGGCGACCGCGTCGCGATCGTCAGCAACGCCGGTGGGGCCGCGGTGCTCGCCGCGGAGGCGTGCGCAGGCCGTGGACTGGACCTACCCGCCTTGAGTAAATCCACAATGGACACTCTGCGAGGACTGCTACCCGAGCACGCGGGGATCGGCAACCCGATCGACACCAGTCCGGTCGTGTCGCCGGCGGTGTTCACCGCTTGTGTGGAGGCCGTGCTGGCCGACGAGCGGGTGGACGCGGTGCTCGTCGCCGGAGTCCCCACGGCTGCGGGTGACCCGCTCGCCGGGCTGCGGCTCGGCAGGCACGATAAGCCGGTCGTCGCCGTGGCGCCGGGCAACCTCGCGCTGGTGTCCAGATCGGACGGCGGTGTCGGGGTGATCCCGGTCTACGGTGACGCCGTCGCCGCGGCGGCCGCATTGGCCGCGATGGCGGCGAGAGCCCGGTGGCTGCGGGGTGAACCCGCCCGCGATGACGACGTCAGGCCGCCGCCGGGCGAAGCGGACCTCAGCACCGCGTCCCGGATCGTGCACACCTTTTTAAGCGATCACCCTTCCGGCGGCGAACTATCCGAAAAGGACAGTGTCGAGCTGGTGGGTGCCTTCGGGGTGCGCGTCGCGGACGAAGCCGCCAACAGCGCCGACGTGGTCATCCGGGGTTGGCAGGACGAGACTTTCGGCCCCGTCGTGCGGGTTGACACCCCCGGGCGACTTGCCAACGCGCCGGTCCGGCTCACACCGCTGGCGCCCGCCGACATCGAGACGCTCCTCGACGCATTGCCGGGCGGGCAGCGGGAAGTGCTCCGCGGTCCGCTCATGGCCGTCGGATGGATCGTCGACGTCCTGCCCGAAGTCGCCGTGGTGGAGGTGGTTCCCCTTACGGTCACCGCTGATGGCCGGGGTGCGGCTGGTGCCGTGCGGGTGACGGTGCGGCCTGCGGTTCCCGGGGCGCAGTTTCTCCGGCGGTTGCGTACCTGAAATACCCGGACCCGCCCGGGTATTTCGTCCTGCCGATCGAAGCCGTCCGGATCTGTGGTCGGACACCGAACCAGCGGATCGTTACCGGGGAAGCGACGCGATGGAGGATGATGATGACCGGAGGATGGTCTCTCGGGGATACCGAGGTGCTGGCAAGGGCCGTGGTCCGCGCGCCGTCGGTGCACAACATCCAGCCCTGGACGCTCGAGGTGGGCGAGGACGAGCTGCTGCTGCGCGAGCGGCGGGATCTCGTCCTGCCCGAATACGATCCTCGGGGCCGTGATCGCCTCATCTCCTGCGGAACCGCGCTGGCGAACCTGGAACTCGCCGTGCGCGTGCTGGGCCGCCGGGTGCGCACGGAGATGTTCCCGGACCCACGGCAGCCGGAACTCGTGGCTATCCTGCGCACCGACGGCGCACGGCCGCCGAAAGCCGTGGAGCTGCACCGGTATTCCGCCATCGCGCGACGCCGCAGCTACCGGCATCGTTTCGCCGCCCAAGCCGTGTCGGACCAGATGCTCGCGGAGATCGTGAACGCGGTCGAGGTGACCCGGGTGCAGGCGCGGCCCGTGAGCCGTGCAGGCGAGTTGTCGGAGCTGGCCGACTTGCTCGAGTTCGCCGCGGAGGCCTATCAGCACGACCGCGGTTATCAGCGTGAGCTGGCGTTGTGGACGATCCACGACGAGTACGCCCACCGCCACGGTGCCGGCCTCGCGGGCAGTTGCCTGCCGCCGTCGACGCTGCCGTGGGCGGGTCTGGTGCGGGCGGCGACCGCGCTGCCGGACCGCGCGGTCCTGCGGCGGAGACTGGCCGAGGAGACGTTGCTGGTGTTCGTGACCGTCGATGACGCGCCCGTCGATCACCTGCATGCCGGGGTCGCGGTGGAGAACGCCTGGCTCGCGGCCGTCGACGACGGGCTCGTCGCGTCGATCCTGACCCAGCCACTGCACCTGCCCGAAGTGCGGTCGGCACTGCGCGAGGATCTGCGACTGGCCGGGTTCCCCCAAGCGCTGATGCGCGTAGGACACCCGGCGGCCGACGTCGGCCAGAGCCCCCGCCGGGCGATCGACGAAATCCTGCGCACCACCCATGGCTAGAACAGCCTCATCTTGAACACGGCGACCGCTACGACGAAGAGGGCGATCTGGGTGAGGAACCCGGCGGACAGGGCACGCCGCGTCGTCCCGGCCCAGAGTTTTCGCAGGAACACCGGATTCGTCGTACAGCGCACGGGTTCGTCGTCCCCGGCGGTCACCAGCGGCTTCAGCTGGTCGTACATTTCCGGCAGCCGGAACTTCAGGTAGGTGCCGACGAGACCGTCCTGGCGGTCGTGCAGCGCGCTCTCGGCCCGCAGGGCGACCATGGCGATCGGGTAGACGTGCCCGATGATCAGGCGGACCGCGAACATCATCGCCGCGGGCACGATCGCCGCGATCAGCAGCATGATCGCTTTCCCCTGCGCGAAGCCATAAGCGACCAACGCCGAGTCCAGTGCGATGAGGAAACCGGTCAGCTGGACCAGCAGTGTGGTCTGGTGGCGGACGGTCTCCAGGGCTTGCTGTAGTTCGAAGCGCAGGTAGTCCTCCGACTTGCCCTGTCCTTCGGTAACGGTCATGGGGCCTCCCCGTGGTGAGGATCCGGCGGTGCGCCGTCGCGGCAATGGGGACCTCCGTGCCGGGGGTCCCCATTGTCAGACGTTGTTCAGTCGCCCAGTGTTGCGCGTCGCTGTTCGTATTCTTCCTTGTCGATCTCACCGCGGGCGAATCGTTCGTCGAGGATCTTCAACGCGTCGCTGCGGCGGCTGGGTGGCTGGCCGAAGCGTCGCAACAGCACGATGCCGACCGCGATGAGGCCGCCCAAGAAGAGGACGATGGCGATGAGCATGAAGAGGCCGCCGAGCCAGCCGCCGTCTCCGTAGGTCCAGTAGTGCATGGTCGCTCCCTGAAGGCCGGACTATCAGCGGTCGGTGGCGGGGTCGAGCGGGCGCAGTACTTCGTGAAGGTCGCGTCTCGGTGTCGCGGGCAACGGGTCGGCATTGATCGGTGCCCAGCCGGCTCGCACCACCATCTGCGGGAAAGCGCCCTTGGTCACCTGGTCCTGGACCGTGCCACGGACGTCGGGCAGTTCGAGCGGTTCGGTCAGCGGGCAGGTCGCCAGGCCGAGGCTGGTGGCGGTGAGCAGTACGGCGCTCGTGGCCTCGCCTGCCTTCAGCTGGGACATCCGGTCGTCGGAGGCGGTGCTGATGACGAGCAGGAGCTCTTCGCTGTCCTCGCCGGTGCTGCCGACGGGCTGGGAGAGGCCAGGGTCGGCGAACGGACGGTCCGCGAGCGCGCCGGATGTTTCGTCGTGGGGCGGCACATTCGCGGTGGGAACGCCGTCGGCCGAGAAGCGCCTGCCGCTCCAGGCGGTGAGTTCGATCCGGTAGGCGGCGTCGGCCGCGTGCCGCTCGGAGGCGGTGGCGATAGCCTTGGCGAGGTAGTAGCGGGCGGTGTCGTCGCAGGTGCGCAGCACCGTGCCTTCGTCGGCGGCGCGCCGCGCCATGACCTCGATGTAGGACGCCGGGACCAGCCAGGAGCTGTGCCACCGGCGGTCGGTCCGGCGCCGCGGGATCGCGGCGGCGAGCGTGATCTCGTCCGGTGCCGGTTCGTGGCGGTGCAACTCGATCGAGGCGAGGTGGTCCGGCTCGGCGGGATTGGGCAGCCGATGCACGGCGGCCCGCCAGCCGAGCGCGGCGAAGCCGGTCCGCAGATGGTGCAGCGCGGCGCCGCAGCTGAGCAGGAGGTCGCGGCCGTCGGGGTCGGTCTCGTGCAGCTGCCGCTCGCGGTCGGCGTACAGGTGCAGGGTGCGGTCCCCGCGTGCCCACCGCCATGGCTGGGTGTTGTGCACCGACGGTGCGCGGACGGCGAGCGCCACCGCGGTGTCGACGGTGTAATCGTCAGGAAGCCCGAGGTCCATCGGAACCTGCCTCTGTCGTCGGGGTTGCGTCACCGCGAGAAGTCATCTCGGCGGTGTCAAGGGCGGAGTCCCCGTTGCCAGGGCCGAACTGCTCCGGTGCCGCGGACCCCCGGTTCTCCGCCCGTATCGCGAGCTCCGCGACCGCGATCGCCAGGTACCGCGTCAGCCGCCGGGCGAACGGGGTGAGCGCGCGCAGGTAGAGCCGTTCGATCCGGCTCTGGGCCGTGGCTCGCATCTCGACGAAGAGCCGCGAACCGCCCGCGGCTTGCGGATCGACACGGAACGACCATGCGACGCCGACCTGATCCGGCGCGGCCTGGCGGGCGTGGTCGTCGGTGCCGACCTCGTGCCCTCGCGGCTGCGGCTTCCAGAACCTGCCCTCGGTGCCCAGTGCGATCTCGCGCCCTGGCCGGGAACCCAGCTGGACCCAATGGTGCCCGGGCAGCACGGAGCCGAGGTCGATGCCGGTGATCGATGGTGCCCCGCGCAGCCGGACGAGCAGGCGCACGAGCTGGGAACGCAGGTGCTCCGGGCGCAGTTCGCCGACCGCCGCGTAGACCGTGTCCGGTGGCGCCGGCACAGTGAGTTCCTCGCGGTGCCGGAGGTCCGGTGCGGGCAGAAAACGGTCGAGCAGCGGCGTTTCTTCGTCCTTTGTGGACATATTCGAATTCTCCGTGGTCATGACGCCTCCCAAGTCTCTTCCAGTCTCGGCCTCATGCCCGCCGGGGGAGAAGGGCAGAACGCCCCCAGAGCGAGTGACCTTCGGCCACAGTGCTGCCGGGTGGGGTGCGGTGAGCATGACGAGCGGACAGTTCGCGCGACGGAGGAGACACGATGGCGCAGGTGCGGGACTTGGCCGGGATCAGGGCGTCGGACGCCGAATCCGCCGGTGGCAAGGGAGCGAACCTGGGTGAGCTGATCGCTGCGGGGTTCGACGTGCCCGGTGGCTTCGTGATCCCGCGGGAGGCGTACTGGGCGGCGTTGGAGCAGGCGGGAGTGCGTGCCGAAATCGCGGAGCTGCACGCCAAGGCGCTGACGGTGGTCGACGACGCCGACGAGCTGAACGACTATTGCGAGCGGCTGCGTGGGCGCGTGCACGGCGCCGGAATGGGAACCCGGCTACGTGAGGAACTTCTCGAGGCGTACCACGAGCTGGGTTCGACGGCTCCGGTCGCGGTGCGGTCGTCGGCCACCGGTGAGGACGGCGCGGAGGCGTCGTTCGCGGGGATGAACGCGAGCTTCACCAACATCTGGGGCGACAACGCGCTCGCCGAGCGGGTCGTCGACTGCTGGACATCGTTGTTCTCTCCCCGCGTCGTCAGTTACCGGGCAACCCGTGGCTTCACCGGCGAACCCGCGATCGCCGTGGTCGTGCAGCGGATGGTCCCGGCCGAACGTGCCGGGGTGATCTTCACCGCCGATCCCCGTACCGGCGACCGGCAGCGGATCGTCATCGAGGCCGTGTTCGGGCAAGGCGAGGCGATCGTCAGCGGGGCGGTCGAGCCGGACACCTACGTGGTGGCGAAGGACGATCTGCGCGTGTTGTCCGTCCGCGTCGGCACGAAGAGCCACAAGATCATCGCCGAGGTCGGCGGGGGAGACGTCAAGGTCGAGCTTCCGCGGCAGGCGGGCGGTCGCCGGGTGCTGGGCGACGCCGCGCTCCTCGAGCTGGCTCGCACCGCGGTCCGCGTCGAGGACCACTACGGTGTGCCTCAGGACATCGAATTCGCCGTGGGGGACAACAAGATCTGGCTGGTGCAGTCGCGGCCGATCACCACGCTCGCGCCGGTGGAGAAACACACTGACCGCGTGCTGGTGTCCGGCCTCGGCGCGTCACCGGGGCAACGCCACGGAAACGTCCGTGTCCTGCACGACCCCAGCGAGGCCAGGCACCTGCTTGACGGTGAGGTGCTGGTGGCGCCGATGACGAACCCGGACTGGGTGCCGGCGATCCGCCGGGCGTCGGCGCTGGTCACCGACGGCGGCGGCATGACTTGCCACGCGGCGGTCGTCGCGCGGGAACTCGGTGTGCCCTGTGTGGTCGGGACCGGTGACGCCACCCGGGTACTGACCGGCCGCGAGCTGGTCACCGTGGACGGCGGGGAGGGGGAGGTCCGCGCCGGTGCGCGGCAGGAACCCGCCCGCACCGAACCCGTTGCCGTCCCGCAGGTGCCCGAGGCGATCGGCACTCTGCTCTACGTCAACCTCGCGATGCCCGACCACGCCGCCGAGGTGGCGCAGCAGCCCGTCGACGGCGTCGGGCTGCTGCGCGCCGAATTCCTGCTGACCGAAGCGCTCGGCGGACGGCACCCGCGGCAGCTGATCGCCCGCGGCGAGCAGGAGTCCTTTGTGGATTCCATGGCCGCGTCGCTCCTGCGGATCACCAAGGCGTTCGCGCCGAGGCCCGTGGTCTACCGGGCGACCGACCTGCGCACCAACGAGTTCCGCGGCCTCACCGGCGGCGCGGAGTACGAGCAGGTGGAGAGCAACCCGATGATCGGCTACCGCGGCTGCTACCGCTACGTGCGGGAGAAGGACCTGTTCGACCTCGAACTGCGGACGCTGGCGCGAGTACGGGAGCAGACGCCGAACCTGCACCTGATGATCCCGTTCGTCCGCACCAAGTGGGAACTCGAAGCCTGCCTCGACCTGGTCGACGCGAGCCCGCTCGGCCGCCAGCGCTGCCTGCGCCGGTGGATCATGGCCGAGGTTCCCTCGGTCACCCATTATCTGCCCGAGTACGCCGGTCTCGGGATCGACGGCGTTTCCATCGGCAGCAACGACCTGACCCAGCTCGTCCTCGGCGTCGACCGGGACTCGGCGGAATGCGCGGAGCTGTTCGACGAGGCCGACCCCGCGGTACTCGCCGCGATCGGCCGGATCGTGCGCACCGCGACGGACCTCGGCCTGACGTCGTCGCTGTGCGGGCAGGCGCCGTCGGCCAAACCCGGGTTCGCCGAGCACCTCGTGCGGTGCGGGATCACGTCGATCTCGGTCAACCCGGACGCGATCGGCCCGGCTCGAACCGCGATCGCCAGTGCCGAGCGGCGGCTCCTGCTGGAGCGTGCCCGGTGACCGCCGCAATCGAGATCGAGGGGCTGCGGAAGTCGTTCGGCCACACCGTCGCGCTGGACGGGCTGGACCTGACCGTCCGCGCTGGTGAGGTTCACGGGTTCCTCGGCCCGAACGGCGCGGGCAAGACGACCACGCTCCGGTTGCTGCTGGGACTGCTGCGTGCCGACGGTGGCCGGATGCGGCTGCTCGACGGTGATCCATGGCGGGACGCGGTGGCCTTGCACCGGCGGCTGGCCTACGTCCCCGGCGAGGTTTCGCTGTGGCCCTCGCTGACCGGTGGCGAGGTGATCGACCTGCTCGGCCGGCTGCGAGGTGGTCTCGACCCACGGCGCCGCGAGCGCTACCTGCGCCGCTTCGAGCTGGATCCCACCGTCCGGGGACGTGCCTATTCCAAGGGCAATCGGCAGAAGGTGGCACTGGTGGCCGCCCTCGCGTCCGATGTGGACATTCTCCTGCTGGACGAGCCGACGGCCGGGCTCGACCCGCTGATGGAGGAGGTCTTCCGCGAATGCGTCCGCGAGGAGCGCGCTCGTGGCAGGACCGTGCTGCTGTCGAGCCACATCCTCGCCGAGGCCGAGGCGTTGTGTGACCGGGTGAGCATCATCCGCGCCGGGCGGACCGTCGACACCGGGAGCATCGACGAACTGCGGCACCTCGCCCGCACGTCCATTGTCGCGCGGCTGGCCGCGGAACCGGATGGCCTGGCCACCCTGCCCGGCGTGCACGACTTCGGCCAGGACGGCGACGTCGTGCGGCTGAGCGCCGACAACACACGGCTGGACGCGGTGCTCCTGGTACTCGGCCGATGCGGGGTGGTGAGCTTGACGACCAAGGCCCCCACGCTCGAGGAGCTG
Source organism: Amycolatopsis sp. NPDC059021 (assembly GCF_042739895.1). Classification (NCBI taxonomy): domain Bacteria; kingdom Bacillati; phylum Actinomycetota; class Actinomycetes; order Pseudonocardiales; family Pseudonocardiaceae; genus Amycolatopsis; species Amycolatopsis sp. NPDC059021. Next base: position 19,241 of record NZ_JBHYIQ010000009.1, on the reverse strand, counting down.
TTCCTGCGGCACTACCGTACGGACGCCCCGGCGGTGCCGGCATGAGCGGGGTGACCAGCACCGGCGCGCTGCTTCGGCTGGCTGTGCGGACCGACCGGATCCGACTGCCCGGCTGGATCCTCGCCTTCGCGGTGATCACCGCCGCGTCGGCCGCCGCGACGGCCGCGCTGTACCCGACCGCCGGTTCGCGGATCCAGTTCGCCGCCGGTGTCGAGGCCGTCCCATCACTGTTGGCGATGTACGGCCACATCTACGACCCCGCGTCGCTTGGCGCGGTTTCGGTACTGAAGCTGACCGGGTTCGGCGCGGCGCTGGCCGCCCTGCTGATGATCCTCACCGCGGTCCGGCACACTCGTGCCGAGGAAGAGGCGGGACGGCTCGAACTGCTCGGGGCCGGAGTGCTGGGGCGCTATGCGCCATTGGCGTCCGGATTCGGCGTCGTCGCGGGCTGGAGTGCGCTGCTCGGCGCGGGCACTGCGGTGGGACTGATGCTCGTGGGCCTGCCGACAGCCGGGGCGCTCGCCTTCGGCGGGTCCTGGGCCGCGGCCGGACTGGTCTTCGGCACGCTGGCCGTCACGACCGCGCAGCTGACCAGAAGCGCCCGCGCGGCTTCGGGGACGGCGGCCGCGGTGCTGGCGGCGGCGTTCGCCCTGCGTGCGGTCGGCGATTCCCTCGGCCCCGCCTGGCTGTCGTGGATGTCCCCGATCGGCTGGGTGCAACAGGTCCGTCCGTTCGCCGGGGATCGCTGGTGGGTGCTGCCGCTGCCCCTGGCCGGTGCGGCCGTGCTCGTCGTGGCCGCCGCGGTGGTGGCGCGCACCCGCGACCACGGGGCGGGGCTGCTCCCGGAACGACCGGGTCCGGCGCGGGCCGGCCGGACGCTGCGGGGCGTCGGCGGTCTCGCCGTGCGGCTCACGCGTGCCAGCCTGCTCGTGTGGACGTCGGCCTTCCTCTTGATGGGGTTGCTCGTCGGGAGCATCGCCTCCGGCATCGGCGAGTTCCTCGACAACCAGCGGGCGCGCGAGTTCATCGCGGCGTTCGGCGGCACGCAGGGCGTCACGGACGCTTTCCTGGCCGCCGAGCTGGCGTTTTCCGGGGTTTTCGCCTCGGTGTGTGCCGTCACGGTGATCGGGCGGCTGCACAGTGAGGAGCAGGCGCTCCGGGTGGAGCCACTGCTGGCCTCGCCACTCGGGCGCCCTCGGCTGCTCGCCGGACAGTTGCTGCTGGCCGGGGCCGGGAGCCTGGCAGGCCTGGTGGCGGTCGGTGCCGGGTCGGGGCTGGCCCACGGCCTGCACACGGGCCGCGTCGGCGCGGAACTCGCCCGGCTGACCGGTGCGGGACTGGCGCAATGGCCCGCGGTGGTCGTTTCGCTGGGCATGGCGGTGGCGGTTTTCGGTCTGCTGCCCCGGCTTTGGGCCCTGGCCTGGGTGTTGCTGGCCTTTTTCGGCCTGGTCGGCGAGTTCGGCTCTCTGCTCCGGCTACCCCAGTGGATCCTCGACCTGTCGCCGTTCTCCCAGCTGCCGCGGTTGCCCGGCGGAATGGTGACCGGGACGCCGTTGGCCTGGCTCGTGATCACGGGCGCCGTACTCGCAGCGGCGGGCTTCATCGGGTTCTGGCTTCGTGACGTGCCTGCCTGAGCCGGGCGTCAGTTCAGGCAGGCCAGCGCACGGTCGAGGGATTCTGCGGGGGTACCGGTGCACAGGACCGGATGAGCCCCGGGCCAGGCGTCGGCGTCGGCGGCCATGTGCGCGGCGACGTCCGGTGTCGCGTCCGAAAAGGACGGTCCGCGTGCGGCCAGGCGTTCGGCCGCGGTGGCCGCGGGGACGTGACAGCGCAGCGCGACGAGGTCGCTGTGCGTCCGGGCGGCGATCTCGGTCGCGAGCTTCCGGTGCGTTTCCGCGTTCCACGAGGCGTCGATCACCACCGTCTCGCCCAGCGCGAGCAGGGTGCCCGCGCGATGGGCGAGCTCCGCGTAGGTCCGGTCGGTGTGCTCGGGATCGTAGAGACCGTGCCGATAGTCATCCGCGGCAGACACATCCGGGGACAATCCGGCCACTTCCTTGCGGACGCGATCGCTGAGCAGCAGGCTCGCGCCGAGGTGATCGGCGAGGGCCGCGGCGACGGTGGACTTCCCGGTGCCGGGCAGCCCGCCGACGAGGATCAGCCGCACCTTGGCGCGGCGTAGGTGGTGCAGGGCGAGCCCGGCGTACTCACGAGCCAGGGGAGCGGAAGATTCGTCGCCTTGGGCGTGGCGCAGGCAGGCGACCTTGACCCGGACGAAGGCGCGGTAGGCGACGTAGTGGTGCCGGAGCGCGGAGGGAGCGGGGTCCCCGGCGAACTCGGCGTAACGGTCGAGCAGCCTGACGGCGAGGTCGGCGGCGCCGAGCCGTTCGAGATCCATGGCGAGGAAGGCGACGTCGTCGAGCCCGTCGAGCCGGCGGAGCCGATCGTCGAACTCGAGGCAGTCCAATACCCGGGGGCCGTCATCGAGGCAGAAGATGTCGTCAGCGAGCAGATCGCCATGCCCGTCGACGACCCGGCCGTCCGTGATCCGCCGGTCGAACAGCGGCTCGCGCCCGGCCAGGAACTCGCGGGTGAGGTGCTCGATCTCGGCGGCCCCGGCCGGATCGAGCACAGGTCCGTGGAAGGGCCCGATCTGGGTGAAACTGGCTTCCCAGCGGGCACGGATCGCGTCGCGCGAGCCCTCGGCCGAGATCTCGGCACTCCGTTCGGCGCGGGCGTGGAAGCCCGCGAGGAGGCGGGCGAGCCGGTCCACCTGTACATCGCATGGCTCGCCGGTGGTGACCATAGTGGACAGTCGACGCTCTTCGGGCATCCGGCGCATGACGACGAGATGGTCGCACTTTTCGCCGTCCGGCCCGGTCACGTCGGCGACGCCGAGATAGACGTCCGGAGCGAGCCGGCGGTTGAGTTCGACCTCGCGGTGGCAGACACGCTCGCGCGCCTGCCGGGAGGTGAAGTCCAGGAAGCCCAGGTCGACGGGCTTCTTCAGCTTGTAGGCGCGATCGCCGAGCAGGAACACGGCGCCGATGTGGGTCTCGTGCACGTCGGCCCATCCGGGCGGCGGTGTCATGGCGGAGCCTTCCTCGGCTAGAGCTGCTTGGCGATGAGATCGACCAGGTCGAGCGTGCGGTTCGCGTAGCCCCATTCGTTGTCGTACCAGCCGAAAACCTTCACCAGCTGGTCCTGCGCACTGGTCAGGCTCGCGTCGAACACGCAGGAGGCGGGATCGCCGATGATGTCGCGGGACACGATCGGTGCCTCGGTGTAGCGCAGGATGTCCTTGAGGTCGCCGTCGGCGGCCTCGGCGAAGGCACGGTTGACCTGTGCGGCGGTGACCGGCCTGGCGAGTTCGACAGTCAGATCGGTGAGTGAGCCGTTCTCGACGGGGACCCGGATGGCGACGCCGTCGAGCCTGCCTTCGAGCTGGGGCAGCACTTCGCCGATGGCGCGCGCGGCGCCGGTGCTGGTGGGGATCATGTTCACGGCGGCGGCACGGGCCCGGCGAAGATCCTTGTGCGGGCCGTCCAGCAGCGATTGGTCGTTGGTGTAGCTGTGGATCGTGGTCAGTACGCCGCGGTGAACCCCGAAGGCCCGGTGCAGCACCTTCACCATCGGGGCCGCACAGTTGGTCGTGCACGACGCGTTGGAGATCACGTCGTGCCGGCGCGCGTCGTAGGTGTCCTCGTTGACGCCGAGCACGATGGTCGCGTCGACGCCCTTGCCCGGCGCCGAGATCACGACCTTGCGGGCACCCGCGGCGAGGTGTGCCGCCGCGGTGTCCCTGGTGCGGAACCGGCCGCTCGCTTCGATTACGAGGTCGATCCGCAGTTCACGCCAGGGCAGCGCGGCCGGGTCGGGAATGTCGAGCGCACGCACGCGCCGATCGCCGACGACGATGTCGGATCCGGCGATCGCCACCGGGGCGTGGAGCCTGCCATAGGTCGAGTCGTACTCCAGCAGATGGGCCATGGTGGCGGCCGGGGTGATGTCGTTGACCGCGACCAGCTCGACGGGACTTTCCTGCCTTTGCAGCACGCACCGCAGGATGTCCCGGCCGATCCTGCCGAAACCGTTGATACCCACTCTGATCGTCATCCGTGTTTCCTCTCTTTGCCGACGTGGTCGAGCCTTCTCGCAAGCGGAGGCACTGGCTAGGGACGAAGAGCACCACTGCGCGGGACGAACGCCGTCGTCGCGCGGAGGGGACTTCCGGCTCCATCGAGGGGCGGCCGTCATCGGGTGACAGTGGCGGTATGAGCGGGTCGTGCGTGGACTCGTACGAGATCCGGATGGCGGTGAGCTACCCGCGGCGCGGGATGGCGGCGCCGGCCGACCGGTTGCGCGCCGAGCACTTCGGTGCCCTCGCGGCGATCCTGAGACGCATCGTCCGGTTACGGCGTCCCGCCGCGAAACCACCGGCGCCGCGGGCCCGGACCGTCTGCGCAGGGAATCGGTTCGCCCGTGGCGATGGGGAACGGCGTGGGGGAGTCTCGCTGTTCGACCACCGGCCGGCGGCCGAAGACCAGGCGAAGCCGAACCTCGCCGCACGAGCGGCTACCGCCGAACCTCAGACGTCTTGACGAATTCTTGATGGTATCCAATATTCGCAAATCTCAGAAAACTCGATACGGTCGTCGGTATGACAGTGCTTGAGGTGCGTGACCTCACCTTCACCTATCCCGGTGCGGCAGAGCGCGCGGTGCGGGGGATGGACTTCTCGGTCGGCCGTGGGGAGATCTTCGGGTTTCTCGGTCCGAGCGGTGCGGGGAAGTCGACGACGCAGAAGATCCTGATCGGCCTGCTGACCGGGCACGGCGGCACGGTCTCGGTCTGGGGCCGGGAGCCGGCGGCCTGGGGGCAGGACTACTACCAGCGTGTCGGGGTGTCGTTCGAACTCCCGAATCACTACCAGAAGCTGACCGCGCGGGAGAACCTGGAGTTCTTCGCCTCGCTGTATGGCCGGCCGACCCGGAACCCGGCGGAACTGCTGGAGATGGTGGGGCTTGCCGGGGACGCGGATACGCGGGTCGGGAAGTTCTCCAAGGGCATGCAGATGCGCCTGGTATTCGCCCGTTCACTGCTGCACGACCCGGAGCTGTTGTTCCTGGATGAGCCGACGTCGGGCCTGGATCCGGTCAACGCGGCCAAGGTCCGCGAGATCGTGCTCGCCGAGAAGGCCCGCGGCACGACAGTCTTCCTGACCACCCACGACATGGCCACCGCCGACCTGCTGTGCGACCGGGTCGCGTTCGTGGTGGACGGCCGCATCGCCGCGCTGGACTCGCCGAAGGAGCTGAAGCTGGCACGCAGCCTGCGCGAGGTTCGGGTCGAATACCGTGACGGCACGGAAACGCTGCGGGGTAAGGACTTCCCGCTCGACGGGCTGGCCGACAACGCCGCGTTCCTTCGCCTGGTGCGGGCACAGCGTGTGGCGAGCATGCACAGCAAGGAAGCCACTTTGGACGATGTGTTCGTCGAGAGCACCGGCCGGAGCCTGGCATGAGCCGCCTCGCGACCGCGCTGCGGCTGGAAGTCACGGTGCAGCGCCGCTACAAGTTTCTGCACGCCGCGGTCTTCTCCGGTCTCCTGTGGCTGGGCCTGCTGCTGCCGATGCCCGGTCACCTGCGGTCGGTGGCCGAGCCGTACGTGATCCTCGGCGACCTGATGATCGTCGGGTTCTTCTTCGTCGCCGGGTCGGTGTTCTTCGAAAAAGGTGAGCGCACGCTGGACGCGGTTGTGGCGAGCCCGCTGCGATTCGGTGAGTACCTGGCGTCGAAGGTGCTCACGCTGACCGGGTTGTCGGTGCTACTGGCGGTGTTCGTGGCCACCGTGACCCACGGCGTGCACTACCACCTCGGGCTGGTGCTGCTCGGTGCGGCGCTGGGCACCGTGCTGATGCTGCTGCTGGGGTTCCTGACTGCGCTGCCGTTCACCTCGGTCAGCGACTGGTTCATGCCCGCCGTCGTCCCGGTCGCGGTGTTCAACCTCCCGATCCTGTCCTACTCGGGCGTGTGGACCACGCCGTGGCTGTACCTGGTCCCCACCCACGGGCCGCTGCTGTTCCTCGGCGGGGCCTTCGACCAGAAGACGCTGACCGCCTGGCAGTACGTCTACGGCATCGGCTATCCGGCGCTGTTCGCGGCGGGCATGGGGCTGCTGGCCCGCCGCCTGTTCGACCGCTACCTCGTAGCCAAGACCGGAGGACACCGATGACCCGCGTCTTCACCGCCCTCGGCCGCAACGACCTGCGCGGCGTCGGCCGCGACACCCTGCTGGCCGGGATGTTCGTCGCGCCGCTGGTGTGGATCGCCGCGGTCCGCTTCGGCACCCCGCCGGTCACCCGGATGCTCGCCGACCGCGACGGCTTCGACCTCGCCCCGTACCACCCGCTGATCCTGGTCGGGTTCCTGCTGCTGACCAGCGCGATCATCGTCGGCGGCGTCACCGCGCTGCTGGTACTCGACGAACGCGACGCCCGCACCCTCACCGCGGTACGCGTCACCCCGGCCCCGATGAGCGGCTACCTCACCTACCGCGCGACGATCGCGGTGGCACTGACCACCGTGTACGTCCTTGGCACGATCACCGCCAGCGGCCTGTACCCAGCCCGCCTGCTCCCGGCACTCATCCCGATCGGCCTGCTCACCGGCTGCTCCGCGGTCGTAGTCGCGCTGGTGATCCTCGCGATGGCCAAGAACAAGGTCGAAGGCCTCGCCGCGATCCGCGCCCTCGGCATCCTCGTCGCGGGCCTGCCCCTGCTGCCGTCCTTTATGGACACCGGCTGGCGGCTCGCGTTCGGAGTGCTACCCACCTACTGGCCCGCGCAGGCGTTCCTGGCGGCCATGGACGGCGGCGCCTGGTGGCCGTACCTGCTGGGCGGTGTCGCCTATCACGCGCTGCTGTGCTGGCCGCTGGTCCGCCGATTCACCCAAGCCACCGTGTGACGGGCCGGGAACCTGATATCGGAAGTTTCGCAACTTCCCGTAGATTCGGACCTGATCACGACCCGGGAGGACATGAACGGTGACCGCGAACACCGACGCCGCCGAGCAGCTGGCGCTCACCCTGATCGGCTACGGGCTGCAGCGGATGACGGCGCGGGTGCTGGCGATGCTGTTGTTCGTCGAGCAGGAGACCGTCACCGCGGGTGAGCTGGCCGAGTTGCTGGAGGCCAGCCCGGGATCGATCTCGACGGCGTTGAAGTCGCTCTCGGCGGTCGGGCTGGTGGAGAAGGTGCCTGCGCCGGGCAGCCGCCGTGAGCACTTCCGGTTCCCCGACGAGGGCTGGGCGACCCTGATGTCCACCCAGAACGCCGTCGTGCGGCAGATGCAGGACGCCGCCGAGACCGCCATCCAGACCGTGGGGCGCAAGAGCCTCGCGGGCAGGCGGCTGACCGACATGCAGGACTTCTACGCCTACGTGATGCGGGAAATGCCCGCCGTCATCGACCGCTGGCGTGCGAACCGGAAACGCCGATAGTCGGCCGGCGCCCGGCACGAGGGGCCTAGCCGTCGGAGGGTGTCGTGGCTTCGTCGAGTACGGCGATGGCGACGGCGAGGTGAACGTGTGCCCAGTTGCGGTCTTCCGGCTTGATGACCGCGATCAGGTCGAAGGTGGCTTGTTCGGGGCCGCGCTCGCGGCGCAGCGTGCCGAAGGTGTGCAGCAGCTGGGTGATGTTCCCGTAGAACTCGGCGATGGCACCTGGGGTTTGGGATACGGGGCGCCGCCCGGTTCCGTCGAAGGCCATGTCCGCCATGTTCCGCGTTACCGCCTAACAACGGTAATGCCCGACCGGGTGAAGCTGCCGCAGGCCCGGGAGAGCAGGGAATGGCCGACGGCGAAGACCGGTCATCCGGTCGGGGTAGGTCCGTGCCGCACGTCGCTCATGATGAGGACAAGCACGGTGTGAAACGCCGTTGTACCCGTCCGTGGTCAGCGTCGGCGGGCTCCTCGTCGGGCTTGTCAGCTGGTCCACCATCGGATCCGTCTGCGGGCTGGGAACCCCGTTCGATCCCACGGAGAGGATCAGGCCCGGCGACCTGCCCCGGTTCGATCGGAGGGCCACGTCCTCCTCAGGAGCGATCGTGGAACCTCGCGGCCGTGCTTGCGCTGCTTCTCGACCGCCGATCTCGAGGTGCCGGTCGTTCGGTGTCTTGCCGACGTACGGCATCCGCAAGTAGGTTCGGCATGGGGCGCGCAGCACGAAGGGGAGGTCGCGGATGCGTAGGTCGTGGTTCACGAGCAGCTACTCGACCAATGCCGGCTCGTGTCTGGAGGTGAAGGTACAGGTGCCGACAGCTGTCGTCGTACGCGACTCGAAAAACTTTGCCAGCGGAACTCTTCGTTTCTCCGCCAGCGCATGGAGGGGTTTTGTCGGGAGTGTGTCAGTCCCGCAAATTCTCCGAGAATCGTGATCTATCCGCATGGCAGACGAGAATAGTGTCCGGAACGAAGTCGGCTGCGCCGCCTCGATCAGCGCCGCAGTCCAGGCCGGCTCCATACAGCACGTGTCGGTGCACCTGCCGCCTGCGACGGCCACGCCGGCACCACGACAATTGCCTCTCGGGACACGGGCGTTCACCGGTCGGGTCACTTTCTTGGAAAGGCTTGACTCGCTGCTTCAGGAGACCCAGTCTTCAAGCGTGGCAGCGGTCGTGTGCACTGTCGATGGGACTGCTGGTGTTGGCAAGACTGCGTTGGCTGTCCATTGGGCACATCGTGTGCAAGATGACTTCGCGGACGGCACGCTGTTCGTGAACCTGCAAGGTTACGGGCCCCACCCACCTACCGCCCCTGGTGATGTGCTGGAAGGATTTCTGCACGCACTCGGTATTCCGTTTCCTCAAATACCTCATGATACTGAGGCGCGCGCCGGATTGTACCGAACGATTTTATCCAGTCGAAAGGTGCTTGTGGTGCTCGACAACGCATGTGATGTCGAGCAGGTACGCCCCCTATTGGCTGTCGGCCAGGGCTGTATGACGTTGATAACGAGCCGAGTGAGTCTTTCCGGGCTGTCTGTCAACGAAGGTGCGACCCGAGTACCGCTGGACCTTTTGCCTGACGATGAAGCATGTCAGCTCGTCCAGAATCTTCTGGGGGATCGAAGTGCCGCGACTGCGTCGACCGTGGTCGCGGAGATGGTGCGGCTCTGTGCGGGTCTCCCACTCGCGTTGCGGATAGTGCTCGGTCAAGTCGTCGCGCGTCCTCACGCCGCGCTGTCCGAGGTAGTTTCCGAGCTGGAAAACGATCAATCCAGGCTGGATCTGCTCAGCGAATCCGCTGACCAGTCCGCGGCAGTCCGGCCGATCTTCGATTGGTCGTATCGCAGGCTCGCCCCAACCGCGAGAAGGGTGTTTCGGTATCTTAGCCTACATCCAGGCTCGGAAATCAGCCTTCCGGCGGCGGCAGCCGTTGTCAAGCTCGACCTCGCGGAGACTCGGCGATTGCTGAACACGCTCGCCGATGCGAACCTTGTCCAGGTCGTGGCCCGGAGTCGCTATCGGCTCCATGATCTCCTGCGTCTCTATGCCATTGAGTTGTCTCAACAAGAAGACGTCGAAGTCCACCGTACGCGGGCGCGGGTGAGAATAATCGAGTGGTACACGCACTGGGCGGTCTCATCTCACAAGATCCGAGCGCCTGCCTACTCTTTTTGGCAGCCACGGATTCACGAAAACCTGACAGATCAGCCTTCCTTGATATTTGCTTCGGCCGCGCATTCATGGGAGTGGTTTGAAAACGAGCGTGACAACCTGATCGCGGCGGTTCACGCTTCCGTGTTGTACGAGATGCGTGAAGTCGCCTTCACGCTCGCGCACACCGTCGGATGGTCGCTGCAATGGCGCGGATACTGGACCGACGCGCGGACGGTTTACCTGCTGGGACTCGCGGCGGCCAGAGCAAGTGACGATACGACCCTTGAACTGCACGCACTGCTGGACGTCGGAGACATACACCTTGCCATGTCGCGATTCGAGCAAGCGGAATCGATCCTTGAGTACGCTCTCGCGCTCTCGCGGGAGCGAGATCTCGCTTCTTTGGAAGCTTGCATCCTCAACGACCTGGGCTCGTTGTGTGTCGAGCAAGAACGACATGTGGAGGCCATGCGCTGGCTGGCCAAAGCGCTTCCCCTCAGTACCGGTGTTCAGCAAGGTCGCTTGCAGGGCGTCGTCGAAGTCAACCTCAGTCGTGCATGCCTCGGACTCGGCAGGTACGTCGACGCCCTGCGGCACGCGGAGCGGAGCCTTGTCTTCCGGGAGCAAGTCGGAGATGCCGAGGGCATGGCATTCGCCCGCCTGCACAGGGCACGCGCGTGGCAGCACCTCGGTGATCACGCTAGAGCAATCGCTCTGTGCGAACAAGCACTCATGCTCGACGGCGACAGTCGCCACCTGCCGGCTACGGCAGCGACGTTGGACACGCTGGGAGAGTCCTTTTACCTCGTAGGTAACAACGATCAAGCAGTAATTTGCTGGCGGGACGCACTTGCGATATACGACCAGCTGGGTGCATGTGATGATGCTGTGCGAATGAGAAATCTCGTCGACGGCCTTGAAATGAACGGATGACCAGGAAATCTGCATTGTCCTGCGCTACCAGAACCAGCTGGTTCCACGCGACAGTTCTTCGGGACGTCGTCCGCGACGGCGCGTGCGAGGGCTTCGGACGAGATGTCCGCGGCCGTGACGTCCCAGCCGCGGGGGGGGGGGCGGCGCCCCGCCCCCCCCCCCCCCCCCCCGCAACCACCGCGGTGGCCGGGGTCAGCCCCCGGGTCTCCCCGGGCCCGAGCGGATTGGGGCCCGGCGCGAGACCCAGTGC
>NZ_JBHYIQ010000009.1:0-8389 GCF_042739895.1 Amycolatopsis sp. NPDC059021 | reverse complement strand
TTCGCGGGGTCTGTTTTTTGTTTACACCCCCCGGCCCGGGGGCGGGGGGCCCCCCCCCGGGGGGGGGGGCCCCCCCCCCCCCCCCCCCCCGCGACCGCATCCGGCATCCAGCGCGGTGCCCGGTGTCAGCCCGCTGGTCTCCCGGGCCACGTGCGGATTGGGGCCCGTCGCATGACCCTGTGCTCGCCGCCAGTGCTGCTCCCAGTAGGGCCTGTCGAAGTCGTGTGTCTCCGGGTGTGCCTCGATCCGCTCAGCCACCGGCTTCCTCCCGATCGGTTCGTCTCGCGCCGCGACCACTGTGCGCCACCGTCCGGCCGGAGGGCAAAGTTCTTTGCCGATTGGCAAACCGATGGCTAGGGCCGTCGACGGGTGTGTACGAGCCGCAGGAGCACGACGGCGAGGGTGAACACGGCGATGATGGCGAGCGGTAGCTCCAGTTGTGCCATGGCCCCTACCCCTTCGTACGGCCTGCTCGGTCTTGTCCATGATGCACCTGCTTAGGCGAGCACGAAGTAGCGCAGCCACAGGTACGGGGCGGCGACCAGCACGGTCATGACGGTGACGATCGCACCCTTCCGGGTGAATTCCCAGAAGGAGATCGGGGTGCCGGAGCGGGCGGCGATACCGAGCATGACGACGTTGGCGCTGGCGCCGACGGCGGTCATGTTGCCGCCGAAGTCCGCGCCGAGCGCGAGCGACCACCACAACGCCTCTGAGTGCGCGGGATCGGGGATGTCGTTGGTGAGAGCCAAGACGAGCGGGCTCATCGTCGCCACATAAGGGATGTTGTCGATGACGCCGGACAGCAGCGCGGACACGCCGAGGATGAGCATCACGGCGAGCAGGGCGTTGCCGCCGGTGGCGTCGGCGGCCAGTTTCGCGAGGTCGCCGATGACGCCGGTCTTGACCAGCGCGCCGATCATGACGAACAGCCCGGCGAAGAACAGCAGCGTCTCCCATTCCACCCCGGCCAGGTACTGCTCGGGTTTCGTCCGGGAGATCAGCACCAGCACCCCGGCGCCGAGCAACGCCACGACCGAGGGCTCGATGTGCAGCAGCGAGTGCCCGGCGAAGGCGACCAGCACCGCCGCGAGCACGGCGCCGGCTTTGATCAGCAGCCGGTGGTCCTGAATGGCTTCGCGCTCGTTGAGCGCCATCACGTCGGCGACCCGGCGCGGGTCGACGGTGAACGAACCGCGGAACAGCCAGGGCAGCACCAGGGTGAAGACGGCCAGTTCGAGCACCACGATGGGGGCCATGTTGAGCAGGAAGTCGTTGAACGACAGGCCGGCGCGGCTGCCGATAACGATGTTCGGCGGATCCCCGATCAAGGTGGCGGCGCCGCCGATGTTGGAGGCCAGCACCTCGGCGATGAGGAACGGGATCGGCTTGATGTCCAGGCGGTCGCACACCAGCAGCGTCACGGGTGCGATCAGCAGTACGGTGGTGACGTTGTCGAGGAATGCCGAGGCGACCGCGGTGATGAGCACCAGCAGGATCATGATTCGCAGCGGGGAGCCTTTGGCGCGTTTGGCCGCCCAGATCGCCAGGTACTCGAACATGCCGGTGCGGCGCAGCACGCTGACGATGATCATCATGCCGAGCAGGAGGAAGACCACGTCCCAGTCGACGCCGGTGTCGCGGGAGTAGAACGCGTCCTCGGATCCGACCACCCCGGCGGCGAGCACGATCGCGGCGCCTGCCAGGGCGACGACCATTTTGGGGAGTTTCTCGGTCGCGATGAACACGTAGGCCACCGCGAACACGACGATCGCCACCGCGCTCATGCCGTTGCTCCCGGCGCGCGCGGGCGGGTCAGCGCCGGGCGAGCGCCAGTTCCAGCAGCCGGGAGGCGGTGATGACGCCGCGGATGGTCGCGCCGTCCATCACGGCCACGAGCGGGCAGCGCAGCCGGGCCATTACCGCGGCCACTTCGACGATGGTGTCGTCGGCGGTGACCTTCGGCAGCTCCGTGGGTTCGTCCGGCAGCAACGACCGCACCGTCTTGCCACTGAGCTTGTCTGCGATCCGGTCGGCCATCGACTCGTCGAGCACCCCGGCCAGCGACGGGTCGTCGCGGACGTAGGAGGGCACCAGGAACCGCACCACCTGGGAGGCGGGCAGTACCGCGTGCGGGCAGCCGTCCGGCTTGGTCACCACAATGCCCGGGAGCCGGTTGGTGGCCAGCAGGCGCGCCGCGTCCAGCGCGTCGGAATCCAAGGCCACGACCGGGAATTCCTCGGCCATCTGTTCGGCGTGCACCCGGCCAGGGTACGACCGAACCGGCCGGTGTGCCGAGGGTCACGCCACAGTTCTCTCGGGTTGTTGACGTTCGCGAGAGAAGCACGACGCCGGGCGTCGTCGGTGGACCGGCCCGGCCGGGTGCCCGGCGGCGTGGGGTTTTCGCGCAGAGCAGCGTCATGGAAGTCCTCACTCCGTCTACTCCACCCCGGGCCGAGGTGGAGTGCCGACCAGACTTCCCGGCGCTCCGCGCGTAAAGATGCCGCAAAAAACGATCGGGGGCAAACCCTGCGGCGTGCCGGGAATGTCACAGTGTCGGGCGTTTACGCGCTAACACCGCGTCAAGAACGCCGTCTCGGGACTTGACGGCCGACGTCGTAGAGAGGTGCCTGCCGGTGGCCCCAGGCGAGCAGATGATGACCCGATCCCGACGCCCGACCACTCTCATGCACAGCCGCCCGGTGCTGCTGTTCGCGTTCGCCTTCGCCGTGATGGCCGACCCGGTGTCCTCGGTCGCCTACGCGATCGAGGCGGCGCTGCGCGCCCTGCGCGGCGACCTCGCTCTGCTGCTGCCGACGATGGCGTTGGTGGTGGGGATTGTGGTGCTGGTCATCGTCAACTACCACCAGCTGGTGGCCCGCTACCCGCAGGGCGGCGGCGCGGCCGCGGCGACCGGGGAAGCCTTCGGGGAGGCCGCGGCGTTCCTGCCGATCGGCGCGCTCATCGTCGACTTCGTCCTCACCATCGCGATCAGCTCGGCGGCCGGCGCGTCCGCGGTCATCGCGTTCTTCCCGGCGTTGGCGCCCTGGCGGGTCCTGGTCGCCGTCCTGCTCGTCGCGGCGGTGGCGGGCGGGACCTGGTTCGGGCATCTGGGCCGGACGGTGTTCGCCGCGATGACGGTGGCGTTCATCGTGCTCACCGTCGCGGTGCTGGTGTCCGCGTTCTTCGTCGCCCCGCAGCCGAGCGGCACAACCACCGCGGCCGATCCCGGGCACGCCCCGGTGCTCGCCGTGGCGCTGGCGTTCCCGGTCGCGATGGCGCTGGCCACCGGGATCGAGGCGCCGTCCTCGGCGATCGCCCAGCTCGGTCAGCTCGACGACCTGGGGCGTCGCCGGTTCGGGCGGGTGACGCTCTGGCTGACCCTCGGCGTGGTCGGCACCCTCACCCTCGGCCTGACCGCCCAGGCCGTGCGGCTCGGTATCGGCGTCCCGCACGCCGATACCACTCAGATCGCCGAACTCGCCCGCGCCGCCACCTCGACGCCGGTGTTCGCCGCGTTCCAGCTCACCACCGCCCTGTTGCTGCTGTCGGCGGCCAGTTCGTCGTTCCAGGCCGGACCCGGCCTGTTCAAGGCACTGGCTCGCCAGCGGCATCCGGACGGGACCACGACCGGGATCCTGCCGTTCTGGCTCGGCCGCACCAACAGCCATCACACGCCCTACTGGGGCGTGGTGGTCTTCCTCGCCGCGGCCGCGCTCGTCACCGCCGCGGCGGGCGGACGCGACCAGGAACTGGTGCTGTTCTACGCCGCCTCGGTGTTCGTCAGCTTCCTCGCCGGGCTCGTGGCCATGACCCGATTCTCCTGGCGGGAACGCCGCACCGGGTTCCTGGCCATCAATGTCGTCGGCGCGCTCGCGGTCGGGTTCACCCTCGCGGTCAACCTCACCCGCGGCGACCCGATCATCTCCATCGCCGCCGCGCTGCTCATCGCCGCGGGGCTCTACTGGCTGTGGGTGCGCTCCGGCCGTCCCCGCGGCATCCGCAACGTTGCCGCCGAAGCCGAACACGACGACTGAACGCGTATCGTGGGCGGTGGTGTGCCGGGAAGCCTGGTCGGCGTTCGTCCACAAAGGACGTAAGTGTCCATGCGAAGGAGCGCATCGTGAGCACAGGAGCCGACCGGACGGCGTTCGGGCCGATGGTCATCGTCGCCGCGGACCAGCACGAAACCCACCCCTTGATCGACGACCCATGGGCGCGTCGCCTCCTGCCCGCCGGCGGGCGGCTCGCCGTCGCGCTGACGAGGTACCGGCCGATCCGGCGGGCGATGATCGCCGCGACGGAGAAGAAGATCCCTGGCCTGTGGGCGAGCATGCTGTGCCGCAAACGCTACATCGACGACATCCTCATCGCCGCCCTCGACGACGGCGGGATCGAGGCGGTGGTCATCCTCGGCGCGGGTTTCGACACTCGCGCCTACCGCCTTCCCGCCCTCGCGGCAATCCCGGTCTACGAGGTCGACCTGCCCGCCAATATCGACCGCAAACGCGCCGCCCTCATCCAAGCGCTCGGCCACATTCCCGGCAACGTGACGCTGGTGCCGATCGACTTCGAAACCCAGAACCTCGCCGACACCCTCGCGCTGCACGGCTACACCGCCCAGCGAAGGACCTTCTTCGTCTGGGAGGCGGTCACCCAGTACCTCACCGAGGACGGTGTCCGCCGCACCTTCGACGTCCTCGCCACCGCACCCACCGGCAGTCAGCTGGTGTTCACCTACGTCCGCCAAGACTTCCTCGACGGCACTACCCGCTACGGCGCCGAGGCCGCATACGCGGAGTTCGTGGTGAAACGACAACTCTGGCGCTTCGGCATGACACCCGGCCACGTCGCCGCCTTCCTCGCCGAATACGGCTGGCACGAACGCGAACAAGCCGGACCACAGGAATTCCGCAGCCGCTACCTCGAACCGAGCGCACGCGCCATGCCCGTCTCGGACATCGAACACTCCGTCCACGCAACACGCTGACCACAGCACGGACACCGCCCCGGAGTTACCGCCTCCGTGCTGGCGCGCTCGACCGCGTGTTCGGCCAGGAGCGTGAGCTCGGCGAGCCGTTCGACGAACAAGCCCAGTTCTTCTCGGTAAGCCTCACGCATCGGCGTCCTCCAGACGGGCGCGGGACCGGTGGCTTTCGACGGTACGAAGGGCGGAGCGCGCACGCGTAGGGCCGGTGGGCTCGACCAGCAGGGCCGTTCGCCTCTGCGTCGCGGGCACGCGAGCGGCGAAGCTGGCTACCGGGCGATGCGCGGCGGACTCGAAACGAAAGGAGAGTGATCGTCGATGGCCGGGAACATCAGGGAACCGGTGGTGGTCGGCGTGGACGGCTCGGCTTCGGCGCTGCGGGCGGTGCGGTGGGCCGCGGCCGAGGCACATCGCCGGTATGCGGCTCTGCGTCTCGTGCACGTTGTCGACGAGGCGCCGCTCGCCGCAGTCCGGTTCGTGCCGCGTTACGACGAAATCGTCCGCATCGCCGGGATGCGCGGCCGCCGGATGCTGGCACAGGCCGGGGAACTCGCCCGGCAGGCGGAACCGACGGTGGCACAGAGCGAGCAGCTGCTGCGGGGAACGGTGACCGGGCGCTTGCGTGCGGAGTCCGAAGCGGCGGGTCTTCTGGTACTCGGCACCGAGACGATCGGGACGCTCGGTCGGCTGGCGGCGGGTTCGGTCACGGTCGACCTCGCTGCGCACGCTTCGTGCCCTGTGGTGCTCGTACGGCCGCACGTCGCCGAAGAGGAACCGCCGGAGAGCGGGCCGGTCGTGGTGGGTGTCGCCGGGACGCCGGCGAGCGAGGCGGCGCTCGCGTTCGCCTTCGAGGAGGCCGCATCGCGGAAGACGGGGCTGGTAGTGGTGCACAGCTGGGATGATCGGCTGCTGGCCTCACTGTTCGAGGAAAGCCACGAGCGCCTCGACCACGCGGCCGTCGACGAGCACGAGCGCGACCTGCTGGGCGGGCGGCTCGCGGACTGGACGGGGAAGTACCCCGACGTCGCGGTGGAACGGGTCGTGGTGCGTGGCCGTCCCGCGTCCCGGTTGCTCGACTTCGCCGACCGCGCGCAGCTGCTTGTCGTCGGCAGCCGGGGCTGGAGCGGTTTCACCGGGCTGCTGTTCGGCTCGACCAGCCAGGACGTGCTGTCCCGCGCGCTCTGCCCGGTCGCCGTCGTCCGGGACAGTGCATCGCCCGACGGCCACGATTGAAGCGGCGATCGCCGGGAGGCTAGGGATGGGTGAGCACCCAGGACGCGAGCACCAGCCCGCCGGAGTTGGTGGTCAGGTGCACCAGCACCGGGGCGAGCAGTCCCCGGCCGGTGTGGCGCCACCAGTACAGGAACACCCCGGCACCGGCCGCGGCCAGCATCGCGAGTGCCGAAACGACGCCGAGCGGGAGCCCGCCGACGGTCGCGTGCACGGCGGAGTTGCGCACGAGCGCCAGCGAGGGCAGCAGATGCCACAGTCCGAAAAGGACAGCCGCGCCCAGCACGGGCAGCCAGCGCCAGCGGTCCCCGGCGCCGAGCAGCGCGGGCAGCACGCCGCGGAAGGCGACTTCTTCCACCAGCACGGTCCCGAGCGGGATACGGACCAGCGCCAGCCACAGCAGTTGGGCGGCGCTGGGCGAACCCACCCGGCCGTCGTGGAACAACGGCCGCAGCGCGGGGACGGCGAGCGCGATCCCGAATCCCAGCGCGATCAGCGCGGCACCGATCAGGCCGACCACCGCTGCGCGGCCGAGGTGACGTCGTCCGAGCCCGATCGTGGCGGGCCGGAATCCGGCGAAGAGGGCGAGCCCGACGAGCAGGCACGCGGTGACCGCGCCGCACACCGGATACGCCCAGCCGGGGAGGACCCGGTTGGCGAGCGTGGTGGCGGCCGCGAGCAGCAGAACCGCCGCCACGACGGCGACCACCCGGCGTTGGCGGGAAAGCGGGGGCGCGGCAAGAGTGTTCATCCTGCTTCCCAGTGTGCGCCCGGACACCGGGACGGCGCCACGAGCGCATCGGAGCGTGACCTCTTTGTGGACTGGCTGCGCGGGGCCAGCCTGGTCGTGGTGGTGGTCTGGCACTGGGCGTTCACGATCCTGCGCTGGTCGCCGGACGGGCCGAGCCCGACCAGCCCGCTGGGTTTCCTGTCCGGGCTGTGGATCCTCACCTGGGTGCTGCAGGTGATGCCGGTGTTCTTCTACGTCGGCGGCTACGTGCACCTAGTCTCCTGGGAACACGCTCGCGCTCGCGGTGAGCGGCTCGCCAGGTACGTGTGGAGCCACGTCCGGCACCTTGTGGTGCCCGCGGCGGCGCTGGTGGCGACCTGGGCGATGCTGGGCACTGTGCTGGGAACGGTGTTCGGGTTGCACTGGATGCGGAGCGCCGTGCTGCTGGTGCTCAGCCCGCTGTGGTTTCTCCTCGTGTACGTGGTGCTGCTCGCGTTGCTGCCGGTGTGGCTGTGGCTGCACCGCCGGTTCGACGTCCTGGTGCTGGTGTGGCTCGGCGGCCTGGCGATGCTCGTCGACGTGCTCAGGTTCCGCTATGGCGTTGGGTGGGCGGGCTGGATCAACATGCTCGTCGTCTGGGCGCTGGCTCATCAGGCCGGGTTCTTCTTCCGGCGGTTGACGGACGCGCCTCGCGCGCGGAGTCTCGCGTTGTTGTGGGCGGGCCTGTTCGGGCTGGCGGGGCTGGTGTTCTCCGGGCTGTATCCCGGTTCGATGGTCGGCGTGCCGGGGGACCGCCTCTCCAACATGGGGCCGCCGACCTTCGTCATCGTGGCCCTGCTGGTGTTCCAGATCGGGGTAGCCGAGCTGATCCATCCGGTGCTGCGACGCTGGTTCGCCCGCCCGCGGCCGCACCGGTTCACCGAGCTGTTGTCGCGGTTCGCACTGCCGCTTTTCCTGTTCCACACCACGGGGATGGCGCTGGCACGCGGGTTCGTCTACTTCGTTCTGGACCACCGCATCGTCGACGATCGCGCGCCGGACCTGATCTGGTGGGCACAGCGGCCGCTCGCGATACTCGGGCCGCTGCTGTGCACCGTGCCGCTGATCGTCCTGTTCGGCAGGCAGGGGAGCCACCACGCGACGTGAACCGGGGAGCGTTGTGAGCGTGACCGGCGATCAGCGGCGAAGTCCGAATTCAGGGCGCACCAGGGGGTTCCGGCCACTGGGCTCCCGGAGTACGTGGTGTCGGGTTGAAGTCGTTGCGGTTGTTGTCGGTGTCCCAGCTCAGGT
Organism: Amycolatopsis sp. NPDC059021; assembly: GCF_042739895.1. NCBI lineage: Bacteria > Bacillati > Actinomycetota > Actinomycetes > Pseudonocardiales > Pseudonocardiaceae > Amycolatopsis > Amycolatopsis sp. NPDC059021. Next base: position 152 of record NZ_JBHYIQ010000009.1, on the reverse strand, counting down.
AGTTGCGGGACAGGGACAGGCCCGATGACGGCGGTGGGGTGCGGGCGGGCGGGCCCTCCTGCGGGCACGCCGAGCGGAACGGTGCTGCCCACCCGACCGCGTCGAGGGGCCGGGCGGGGGGGGGGGCGAGAGCCCCCCCCGCGCGCGCGCGG